>JANOGJ010000394.1:0-5243 GCA_031405995.1 Acidobacteriota bacterium | reverse complement strand
GGTACCAGGAGTCGATTCCGTTCTGGGTGCCGGAAGGCAAGCTCCTCGTGGTCGAGCATATCTGCGGACGGATCAACCTCCCCACCGGTCACAAGATCAAGAAGCTGGGGTTGCTGATGTACCTCGGAGGGGATTCGACGTTTCATTGGATAGATCCGGTCTCCCTGGGCAAGGGGAATTACCGTTTCAGCCAGGAGCTGACCGTGTACGCGGATGGCGGCGGCAACCACGCTGTCCTCATAGCCATCCGCAGCCACGGGTCCCCCGTCGGACACTGGTACTTCAGCCTCTCAGGCTATTTAATCGACGCTCCGTGATCGAAGAGGGGGCGCGCCACCGTCGCTGCTCTGCGGCCGGCCGGAACAGTCGCCAAACTCAGCACCGGGCCGGTCCCGAAGCCACTCGCCGAGCCGGCGCTCGATGTCGGCGTCGTCCGCCTCGGGGTGACTCCGTCTGAGATTCTGGCGCATCAGGTCAAGGCCGGTGTCGAACAGGCCGAGTCGTGCGGAAGATGGCGTGACCTCCCTCGACGCGGCGCTGCGCCAGATCCACACCTCCGCGAACTTCGCGCACGCGGCTATTACCGAGGCCGCGATCTTATGTTGGAACTGAACACGCTGCTTCCACTTGCGCCCTGATCGGCATGGACCGAGCGCGGCCGACTCATTCGGTGCGCGGCGTAGAATGGCCGCGGTGAGCCGCTCCCTTCACGTCGTCGTCATGACTGCGATGGCTGTTGCCGGAGTGGCGACACAGCAGCAGCCGGTTTTTCGCAGCTCTACGCACTACGTGAGCGTCGACGTCGTCGTGACCGGCAACGACGATGCCCCGGTGCGGGATCCGGGGTAAGTCGGACGCGCTCCCGCGAACAATCACCGCTCACGCGAATAGGACAGGCCGCCGCCGCGCGCGGCGATCACCGGTTTCATCATGTACGAGCCGTTCCTGAGCTTGCTGATTGACTTGTCGCCGTCGAAGTCGAGGATGAGTGTCGTCATGCCGTTGGCGTTGGCCGGAGCCTCGAACTGATAACTCAATGTGAGGGTGCCGGACTGTACGGTCGCCGTCGCGGTCGCCCCGTCCGGCGCGGCAATGGCCGGCGCGCAGGCAGGGCCGGCCGACGGGTTGTCGAAGTAGAGGACCGTGCTCGACACGGTCAGGCGCAGCTCCGTGTACTGCCCCGCTGCGAGCGGGCCGAAGCCGAGCAGGTCCGGCGCGCCCTCCAGCTTCTTCAGGTCGCACGTCCGCGAAGTCGCGGCGTCGGCAAACGGCACGCCTCTGAACGCTCCGCTGGCCTGAAGCACGCTCATTTCCGTGAACGTCACGAGCACGGCCTTGGCATCGGCGAACGAGCTGTCCTGCAGCATGACGCGCACCAGCATTCCGCCGCCGCTATCGCTGGGACTCTTGGCTCTTGAACTGCCGCACGACGCAACCGCCAATCCCGCAGCCAGCGCCGCTCCGACATGAATCAGTTTCATGGTGTGTTTCTCCGCGCCTTCGGAGGGGTTAAGGGTGCAAGGATCGCGCCAGCTGCTGGCAGGCCGTGAGGGCTCGGGCGGTCCGCTGAAGCCGGTCGAGTACGGCCAGCCTCGAAGATTCTCGACGACCTTCGTCAGCGGCGGTGAGGGGGCACGTCAGCACCACCGCGGAGGCCGACCCAGCCGGACATCGGACGCGGCGCGAGCTCTGTCCGGCCAGAGTGGGCGCGCGGCGAGAGATTTAACACACTTAACACGCACACCTCTTGACAGGTTTCCGAAGGCCGCTCGAGTCGCAGTTCGGTGGCCCACCAGAACGGCACGCTCGGGCCTGCCGTGCCGCCACGCCTCGTCCGTCGTCTCATCATCGCGCGCGAACGGATCGTCGCGTCGATCGTGCGCCCTGTGCGGGCCAATGACGACGACAACCCGCGTGATATGGATCGAGAATGACGAACCACTCCTCGCTCGCTTCCCCTTCCACGCTCGCGTCGGCGGCCCACCTGTCCGATCGCGACCTGCTCGACGCCACCGCGCGCGCCGCTGCCGACGAGCGGCGCACGACCGCTGACCTCATCGCGCTGCTCGCCGAGCTCGATTCGCGCAAGCTGTACCTTGGCGAAGGCTTCTCGTCGCTTTTCACCTACTGCACGCACGTGCTGCGCCTGTCGGAGCCGGCGGCCTACAGCCGGATCACCGTCGCCCGCGCCGCGCGCAGGTTTCCGATCCTGCTTGCGCGCCTGACGGAGGGCGACCTGACGCTCACGAGCATCAGTCTGCTCGCGGCACACCTGACCGACGAGAACTACGAGGCGCTCGTCGACGCCGCACGGCACGTGGGCAAGCGCGACGTCGAGCGGCTGGTGGCGAGTCTCTACGCGCAGCCAGACATTGCCGCGAGCGTGCGTCGGATGCCGGCATCGGCGGCGCCCAAGAGCCACGCGCCGGCGCCCATGACGCTGATAGCCGACGCGCCACCGTTGGCAATCCCTGCGTCCGTCCCCCTGCCGGCGACGCCACCGCACCGTGTCGCCGTCGCGCCGCTCGCCGCCGATCGTTACCTGCTGCGCGTGACCATCAGCGCCGAGACGCACGCCAGGCTCGACCGGGCCCGCGACCTGCTCCGGCACGCCATCCCCAATGACGACATCGCCCTTATCATCGACCGCGCTCTCACGGTGCTGGTTGAGCAACTCGAGCGGCGCAAGACCGGACACATCTCGCGCCCGCCTCGCACTCCGGCGCGCGCTGCGCAATCGCACGGGCGCCACATCCCCGCGGCGGTCAAGCGCGACGTCTGGACTCGCGACGAGGGGCGCTGCGCCTTCACCGGGCCGCACGGCCGGTGCCGCGAGACCGGCTTCCTCGAGTACCACCACGTCGTGCCGTACGCCAGGGGCGGTGCATCGGGTGCGGCAAATCTGGAACTGCGGTGCCGCGCCCACAACGCGTACGAGGCGGCGCGCGAGTTCGGCGAAGATGCGCAAGGGGCTGTCGGCCTCGTGAGATCATGACGATGGTGACGGGCCATGCTCCGGTCGATCCTCCGCAAGCCGCTCCATTCCGGTGGAGCATGGTCGCGGCATCACTGAGGAAGCCCTACCGGGTGACCATCCCGATGGTCGTCCTCATCCTGCTGGTCCCCCTGTACCTCTTCATCCCGCAGTTTGCGGCCGGGCGGACGCCGAACGTTCCTGCGCTGTCTCTCGATTACCGCATCCCGCTGCAACCCGCCTGGGTCCTCGTCTACGGATCGCTCTACCTGTTCCTGATCCTGCTGCCGGTCTTCGTCGTGCGCCAGGAAGAGCACATCCGCCGGACCGTTTTCGCCTACTTGACTGTCTGGATCGCCGCGTACGCCTGTTTCTTCTTTTATCCGACCATCGCGCCGCGGGCCGACGACACCGTCGTCGGAGAAGGGTTCCTGGTCTGGGGCCTGCGATTCCTCTATGAGTCCGACCCGCCCTATAACTGCTTTCCTTCACTGCACGTGGCGCATTCGTTCGTCTCGGCACTGAGCAGCTATCGGGTGCACCGCGGTCTCGGCATCGGCGCGTCGGTCTGCGCCTTCGTCGTAGGACTTTCTACTCTCTTCACGCGACAGCACTACATCCTCGACGTCGTCGCCGGCATCTTCCTCGCCTACGTGGCCTACGCCCTCTTCCTGCGGAAGGTGTCTCGCCAAGACGTGCCAGATCTCGATCGGCGCGTCGCACCGGCCCTCGCACTCGTGGTCATCGGCATCGTCGTCCTCTGCATTGGCTGCTACTCGGTTCTTTACATGCTGGGCGTCGAGCTCTGAGGACGGGCGGGCGGCGGGCGTAGAATGGCCGCCGTGAGCCGCTCCCCTCACGTCGTCGTGACCGACACCGACGACGCCCCGGTGCGGGATCTGGACGACTTCGAGATCACCGAGAGCGGACGGCCACAGAAAGTCGCTGACTTCACCTTCGTCTCTATCCCGCTTGGCACACGCGTTGTGGACGTCGCCGCGGCCCCCGTCGGCGGGCGTCGCGAGGCCACGGTCGACACCACGCTCTCTCTCGACGAGCTTTCGCCTGGCCCCCACGTCCTGTCGGTCGTTGTCGAAACGGCGAACGGCAAACGCGCGATCCGGTCGGTGCCATTCACCATTCGAGGCCGCTAACCGTGTTCCGTGAGACTCTGAATCATCGCCGTGACGACAGCCCGGCGTCCGCAGCTCGGGCGCGCAAAGTGTAGGGCGCGGTCGCGATCACGGCCAAGGCGGCCAGCGCCGATGCGATCTGCAGTCGCCTCATCGGGTCCTCTTGCTTACCTGAACCGGAACTTCGCGTAATGCATGCTGCCGTCGTTCAGCTGGACGACGAGCATCCGGCAGCTGCCCTTCCAGCCCTTGTCGGTTTTCCAGATGTAGCTGTACTCGTCGGTGGTCGCGTCGTAGCGCAGACCGCTGCCACCCGCCGTGACCGTCTCTTCGATTGAGACACCGGGTTCGTCGGCGTCGCACGGGATCGGACTCGACGCTGGAAAGCCTGCAGCGAAGATCGCCAGACCCTGATCGCCGCCGAGAGAGAACTTCACTGGAATCGCGCTGCCCGCTGTGGCGATGTTCAGCGTGGGAAGAGCATCGACCGGCTGGAAGAACCCGACGAAGGCGTAGGCGGTGGCCGGAAGGGCGAACGTGCGGGCGTAGATGTTGTGCTCGCCGCTGAAGAAATCGTCGTCGGCGGCCCAGACGACGCGGACGTCACCGTTGTCGAGCGTGGTGACGTCGCTGAGGATCTCGTTTGTGAAGGGCGTGGCGGTCACCTGGAACAGCCTGTTGGTCGACAGCTCGTAGACGAACAGGTCCCACGCGACTGCGCCGAGCGGCTTGCTTTCGAACGCGATGATGCCCCCAGTGATGCTCGGGTTGCGCTGGATGCCATCGATCTCCAGCTGCGTCTCCGTTCCACCCGAGAGCGGCTGGTGGAAGATGTCGCCACCGCCCAGGGTGCCGAGACGATTGGAGTCGTACGTGACGATGAGGCCGTCCGTGTCCGGGTTGCGCTCCCCCGAACCGGTCCCAGACAGGAGCTGCGCGGCACCCCACGTGTCCCCCGAGCGGACCGACTGCTGGATGCCGCAGTGAACAAACCCGGCCTCGCAGCTTTCCCAGACCACCACGTCGCCGAACGGCGAGACCGCGGGACTGACGTCGAGTCTGGGCATTCGGGACCGATGATCTCTTGTGACCCCGGGGGGCTTCGCCCCGCCGGACCCCCATCGCCGTCGCTACCG
>JANOGJ010000334.1:0-7635 GCA_031405995.1 Acidobacteriota bacterium | reverse complement strand
ATTCGACCCTGCGGGCCGAAGAAGTCGCGCAACCCGTCGGGGATGGCGGCCGGCATCGCCGCACCCTGCTTCTCGACGCGCACGGTCACAACCGCCGGGGCGACCCGGTCCACGATCGCGCTGTACGAGGTCACTCCGGCCGGTGGCGCGAGAGTGGTGACAGCCGGCGGCGGCGCCGCCGAGGAGTGCTGACTGGATGCCGACAGCGTGGATCGCCCTCCGACGAATCCCACGGCCAGTGCGAGCGAGGCAAGGACGACCGTGGGAACGCGCCAGAGGGGCCGGTGAAAACCGCGGTGAACGGTGCTTGGTGTAGTCATGACTCCCTCAAGTGTCAGGCGCCGCCCTCAGGGCTGCGCGTCACCTGATGAGACGTCACGGTTCGTTGCCAGGCGCTTTCTGCAACATGACACCTGTGACAGGGCGCGCCTGACCTAGATGTCATGTTGGAGACAGGTCGGCGAAACGATGCGTTCCGTATCCTGATGACAGAACGCTGCACACTGCGCCCAGCGTCGCGTCGTCGAAACCGAGCGCGGCTTCTCGATAGGGAGGTTCACATGCGCCGCTCATCTTTGTTCGCTGTTCTTGGAATGCTCGCGATGGCCGCCACGACGTTCGCCGCGCAGGCTCGTCCGGCGGCGGTGTGGGCCACCGGTAAGATCGAGCGCTTCGACGCCAACGCGAAGACGATCGTCATCAAGCAGGGCACGCACGAGATGACGTTCGCCCTGGCGCCCGACGCGCAGCTCGTTCAGGGGAAGAAGGCCCTCAAGCTGACGGATCTGTCCTCCGAGGTGGGCCACAGCATCAAGGTGCGCTACACCGAGCACGCCGGCACCAAGACGGCGAGTCGCGTCGAGGTGCTCGCGCCTGCCCCCGTAAAGACCGTGAAGGCCCCCGTCAGGCACTGACACGAACGACACCCTCCTCGCCTTCACGAGGCCGTCCGGCCATTGCCGCCGACGTCGATCTCCGCGAGACCGGCGTCGGCGGCCCTTTCCGTGACCTTCAGCGGGTGGCGCCCGCCGGCCCGGCCGCCGGAAACCCGACGGAGAATGCGCTGCCCGTGCCTGGAGACGACGAGACTGCGACCCGTCCGCCGTGCGCCTCAGCGATGGCCTTGACGAGCGACAGTCCCAGGCCGAGCCCACGGGCTGACCGGCTCGCGTCGGCGCGATACAGCCGATCCCACACGAACGGCAGGTCCTCCGCGGAGATGCCGATCCCGGTGTCGCGGATCGTCGTCGTCACGACCCCGTCTCCGCTGACTGCGTTGATGTCCACACGCCCGCCGGGGTCGGTGTACTTGATGGCGTTCTCGATCAGGTTCGCAAGCACCTGCCGCAGGCGGGTCCGATCGGCCACCAGCTCGAGCGCCCGATCGACGGTCGCATGCATCGCCACGCGTTTGTCTTCGGCTTCGTCGGCATAGAGCGACATGGCTTCCTGGACCACGTCCGCCAGCCGCACACGCTCAGGCGCCAACTTCATCGTCCCCGTTTCGGCCTCGGAAATGTCCATGAGGGCTGTCAGCGTCGAGTTGACCCGGTCGGCTTCTTCCAACGCCCGCGTCAGCGCATCGCGCGTGGCCACCGGGTCGTCATTGATGAGGGCCGATTCCGCCACGTTGCGAAAGCGGGTCAGCGGGGTCCGAAGATCGTGTGCGACGTTGTCGAGGGCTCCACGCATGCCGGACACGAGCGTTTGGATGCGGGTCAGCATCTCATTGACGAGCCCTCCCAGCGCGTCCAGCGGATCGCGGGAGCCCCGCGTCTCGACGCGAGCGTCGAACCGGCCCGTTCGAAGAATGGATTGCAGCGTGGCGTCCAGGGAGCGGAGAGGCGAGAGGCCCGCGGAGGTCAGCAGGACGCCGCCCGCCACGGCGATCAGGCCGATCAGT
Organism: Acidobacteriota bacterium; assembly: GCA_031405995.1. Lineage (GTDB taxonomy): Bacteria > Acidobacteriota > Vicinamibacteria > Vicinamibacterales > SCN-69-37 > JANOGJ01. The sequence goes on along the minus strand of JANOGJ010000334.1, from coordinate 5,732 downwards.
GCCACCAACTCCGAGGCGCGGGCCCGAAAATGCGCCAGGAGTTCGTCTCGCACGTGCGAACTGCGCCCGGCCTGGACCGTCACGCCATCGCGCAGGTTGACGGTGCCGACCTCCAGGGCGGTGCCATCAGGCGGGTGGTCAAGCGACGTCCAGCCCGACCGCAGCGCCGGCGCCTGATCCAGGCTCGACAGATCGAAGGCGTCCCATCCGGGCGGCGTCGTGAAGTGCACGACCTCGGCCTGCCGGTTCACCACCCGGACCAACAAGCGTTCGTGACGGCCTTCGCCGGCGTCGGTTTCGATCAGGCTCCGAAGTCCAGGCAGGCCTCCGCGTTCGTACTCGGTGGCGTACCGCGACAGCATGGACTCGAGCGTGTTGTGGTCCTGCGACGCCAACGCCCGGCCGAGCAGGACATACGTGAACACCGACAAGATGACGGCACTCACCACGAAGAGCGCCGCGTACCACAGCCCAAGGCGCCACGCGAATGCGTGCCGAAGTGACTCACTCCACTTTGAGGACATAGCCGACACCGCGCACCGTATGCAGGAGCTTGGGTTCGAACGCCTTGTCGATCTTCTCGCGCAGGCGATGGACCAGGACATCGACGGCGTTTGTGCCGGTGTCGAAGCTGTAGTCCCACACGTGAGAGACGATCATGGTTTTGGACAACACCCTGCCCTGATGGCGCATCAAGTACTCGAGGAGCGCGAATTCGCGAGGACGGAGTTCGACGGGCATGCCGCTCCGCTCCACCCGCCTCGTCAACCGGTCGAGCCGGAGATCCGCCAAGGCCAGCTCGGTGGCCTCGAGGGCCAACTGGCCGCGCCGGGTGAGCGCCTGCACTCGGGCCAAAAGCTCCGGAAACGCGAACGGCTTCGTCAGGTAGTCGTCCCCACCCGTTTGCAGGCCCTTCACGCGATCGTCGACCGAATGGCGCGCACTCAGGAACAGGACTGGAGTGTGCACGCTCGCGCGCCGGAGCGCGGTCACGAGACTCAGACCATCGAGGCGAGGCAGCATGACATCGACGATCGCGGCGTCGTACGGCTGAGCACGGGCCAGCTCGAGGCCATCGACCCCGTTGTCGGCCACGTCAACCGCGTAGCCTTCCTGCCGCAAGCCCGCGGCCACGAACTCGGCGATACTGCGATCATCTTCGACAACCAGCACGCGCACGCGTCATCCTCGACCCAGCACGGCACCGCCGTCAAGGCCCTCTACCAGACGCGCACTCGCATCCGCGGCTCCCGGTACATCCGGTCGCCCGGCTTGACGCCGAACGCCTCGTAGAACGCGGCAAGGTTGCCGGCCGCGCCGTTCGCGCGGTATTCCGGCGGCGCGTGCGGCGTCGAGATCAGCCATTGCCGCAGATATTCCTCGCGGATCTTCGTGCGCCACGCCTGCGCCCAGCCGAGAAAGAATCGCTGGTCGCCCGTGAGTCCGTCGATGACCGGAGCGGGGCGGTTACCCAGCGATATTCGATATGCGCGGTAGGCCACGGCGAGTCCGGCCAGATCGTTGACGTTCTCGCCGAGGGTCAGCTCGCCGTTCACGAAGCGGCCGTCGATTGGGCTGTACGCGTTGAACTGATCGACGATCGCGCGGGTGCGCGCGGCGAACGCGCGCTCGTCCTCGACCGTCCACCAGGCGCGCGACCGGCCGGACGCGTCGTACTGCCGGCCGGGGCCGTCAAATCCGTGCCCGATTTCGTGACCCACCGCCGCACCGAGCGCGCCGTAATTCACCGCGACGTCGGCGTCCACCGTGAAGATGGGCGGCTGCAGGAACGCGGCGGGCAGCACGATCTCATTGAGCGCCGGGTTGTAGTACGCGTTCACCGTCTGCGGCGCGACGATCCACTCGCCCCGGTCCATCGGCGCGCCGATCCGTTTGGTCCGGAACTCGTTGTCGAACTTCCGCGCGCGCAGGACGTTGCCCATGAGGTCGTCGCGGCGGACCTCGAGCCCGTGGTAGTCGCGCCACGTATCCGGATACCCGATCTTGATCGCGAGCGCCGAGAGCTTGCGCTGCGCCTCCGTCCGTGTCGCGCGCGACAGCCAGCCCGCCTCCGCCAACGTGTCCCGGTGCGCCTTGACGATGGCGGCGACGATGACAGCGACGCGGGCCCTGGCGCGGGATGGGAAGTGCTTCTCGACATAGAGCCGGCCGAGCGCGTCGCCGAGGTAGCCGCTGACGAGCGAGACGCCGGACTTCCATCGCGCGCGTGGCAGCTCCTGGCCCGTCAGCACGCGCCCGAAGAAGTCGAACCGTTGGTCCGCGAACGTCCGGGCGAGGTGTGGAGCAGAGGCGGTGATGAAACGCGCGGCGAGCCACGCCTTCCAGGTCTCGAGCGGCGTGTCCGGAACCATCGCCGCGAACGCGGAAAAAAAGGACGGCGGATTCAGCACGACCTGCACCGGACGGTCGAGACCCTGTGGCCGGGCCCAGGCGTGCCAGTCGAAGCCGGGCAGGGAGGCGCGCAGTTGACCGAGGGTCGCGCTAGGCGCGGTGCGCGCGCTCGCGCGGCTGTCGGCGGGCGCCAACTGGGCGCCCGCGAGGGCAGTTTCGAGCGCGAGGACCGCCCGCGCGTCCTCGGCGGCGCGAGGCCGGCCCACAAGCGTGAAGATCCGGACCAGGTACTCCGCGTACTGCGCCCGGATCGCGACGGACGCGGCGTCGTCGTTCAAGTAGTGCTCGCGGCTCGGCAGCAGCGTGCCGCCCTGCGAGACCTGGACGATGAGCCAGCCAGGGTTTGCGGTGTCGATGGAGACCGTCGTGGCGAATGGCGCGCCGGCGGCGATCGAACCGAGATAGCCGGCGACGGCCGCGATGTCCGAAGGCGCGCGGATCGCGTCGATGCGATCGAGATCGGCGCGGATGGGACCCGCGCCGAGCGCGTCCACGCGCGCTTCGTCCATGTGGCTCTGATAGAGGTCGCCGATCTGCTGCAAGATTGACCCGGCCGGTCGAGGCATTCGGGCGGCGTCGAGGATAATGGCGTGCAGGTCGGCCTCGGCGCGGTCGGCCAGCTCGACGAATGCGCCATAGCTCACCCGATCTGGCGGCACGTCGGTGCGCGCGAGCCAGCGCCCGTTCGCGTGGCGGTACAGGTCGTCCTGCGGCCGCACGGACGGGTCAATGGCGGAACGATCGAGGCCGGAGATTGCCGAGGATTGCGGCGCCGCGGCCAGTCCGGCCGCGCCAAGAACCGCCGCGATGACGAGCGCCGTGCGCGCCTGCATAAAGACGTCGGGTGTCATTATCGCGCCGAAGTACACTGCTACCGAGATGAACGCCCCAGCGACCGATGCGTGCCCGGGTTGCGGCTACGCGGCCGGCCGTCAGGCCTGCCAGGACTTGTTCAACGACATCGCCTTGCGCGTCCGCGCGCTCGCCTGGACCGACAGTTTGAAGACGTGGCGGCTGATGCACGACGTCTACGACATCCAGCACGAAGAGGACTTCTGCGGCCGCTACCGGGGCCTGGTGATGCACCTCGGCGGCGTCTGCTGGGCGCTCGAGCACGGCGGCCAGGAGACCGGGTACCGCGCGCTGCAGAAACTGATCGAGCGCGATCCGTGGCAGGGCCAGCCGTATCCGCCTCCGCCGGGCATTCCCGCTGACCGCGGCGCCATCACGATCGCCAACCTGAAGGACGCGCAGGAACCGGAACGGCTGGTCAGCGGCGTGGATCGCTGGGCGCGGTCGGCGTGGGCCGCGTATGCGGATCTGCATCCTGTGGCGCGGCAGTGGGTGCAGCAGGCGCTGGCGCCGGGCTCCGCGAGCAGCCGCTGAGGGCCGCCCCGATGCCTGAACCCTCCTACCCGGCCGCCCGCGCGATCGCCCACCGGATCGAGGCCTATTTCAAGCGGCATGCGGCGCCCGTGAAGGGACGCGCCCGGCCAGGGTCCGCCGACTCGCTTGACGCCGACGCCATCGAAACGATCATCGACGCGGCCTTCTGGGCGAGCCTGCGGCGGGAAGAGGGTGTCACGCCGCGGATTTCGCTCGCGTACGTCCAGCCGGCGATGGCGGGGCATGCGTTGATGTTCGCGGAGCGCCTGCCGCTCCAGCCGGCCGCGCTCGCGCGGCTGGCGCCGGCCGTCGATCGTCCGGGCATCCACCTGGGTGTCTGGCGCGACGGCGATGACCTGACGGTGTGGGGCACGACGCGCACCATTCCGCCGTTCGGATTGGTCGTCGAAGTGATCGCCTCAGGGTTGCTGGTCGTCAAGCACCGCGGGGAGCCGTTCGGCAAGTTCGTCAACGTCGCCGTGCTCGAAGGCGACCAGATCAAGATGGTCGACGAAGGCTTCTCGAAGACGCCCGAGTGTCCAGGCCCGGTCCGGTCGCTGCTCGGGTTCTCGACGCCCTCCGGCTTCGGCTCGGTGGACGTCGTCGCGCAGCTCGCGGTGTCGATGCGCGCGCACGGACGCGGCGGCACGCTGCTCGTGGTGCCGGCCGGGAGCGAGAGCTGGCAGGACTCGATCATCGGGCCGGTGCTGTATGCGGTGACGCCGCCGTTTTCAGAATTGGTCGATCTGCTGCGACGCGAGTCCGACGAGTCGGCGCATCATGATTGGCAGGACGACCTGGCGCGCGCGGTGGATGCCGTCGCGGGTCTCACCGCCGTGGACGGCGCGACGCTCATCACCGATCGGTACGAGGTCGTCGCGTTCGGCGCCAAGATCACGCGCCGCCGCGGCAACCCGCCGGTCGAGCGCGTCGTCATCACCGAGCCGATCGAAGGATCGGCCACCGACGTGACGACGCCCTCGCACCTGGGCGGCACGCGCCACCTGTCAGCCGCGCAGTTCGTGCACGATCAGCGCGACGCGACGGCGCTCGTGGCGTCGCAGGACGGCCGCTTCACGATCTTCAAGTGGTCGCCGACCGACGACATGGTGCACGCGCATAGAGTGGAGGCCTTACTCCTGTAAGAGCTCCGCAATCGGCAATCGTCAATCTTCAAACGGCAATCGACGATCTGCAATCGGCAATCGTGGATCGATAATCGATTCATCGATCAATCGATTGTCCATCGCCGATTGAAGATTGCCGATTGAAGATTGCCGATTACTGGATCGCTAATAGGTGTTTGCCCGTCCTGAAGTAGAGAACACCCTCTGAAATCGCCGGCGTCGCCATGCCGGTGTCACCGAGCGGGTTGGTCGCGAGGAGCTCGAACGTCCGGCCGGCCTTCACGACGTACACGTCGCCGTCCTCGCTCGTGAAATAGACCTTGCCGTCGGCGGCCACGATCGACGCCGTGAAACCGGTCGTACCCGTGCCGAGCCGCTGCTGGTAGAGCCGCTCGCCGCTCTTCGCATCGAACACCACGAACACGCCGTTGTTCTTCGACACGTAGAGGAGGCCGTCGTAGAGGACCGGCGAGATCATGTATGCGCCGTCCTTGTTCGAGGTCCACACGATGTGCTCGTTCGACGTTGCGCCGGCCGCGAGCGAGATGTCGCCCGTCGCGGATTCCTTGATCGCCTGGAGGGGCTGCCCGGGTCCGTGTGCGCTCGTCATGAACACGAGTCCGAAGCCGACGACCGGCACCGGCGTCGGGATGTCGCCGCCGACGTTCTTCATCCGCCAAATGTCCTGGCCGGTCTTGAGGTCGTACGCGCCGCTATGACGCCAGCCGTTCACGAGGATCTGCGTCTGGTTGCCGACCCTGTGGATCGTCGGCGTGCTGAACGTCGGCACGTCCGCCCGGCTCGTGC
>JANOGJ010000251.1:0-2149 GCA_031405995.1 Acidobacteriota bacterium | reverse complement strand
ACCCGAATCCGCGAGCGGCACCGTCTTGTAGTCGAGCAGCAGCTCGAAGTCGCCGTACTCCTTGGCCGTCGTCGCGTACTGGCCCTTGCCGTCATTGACGAGCTCCGGGCCGTCGGCGCGCCAGTGCGCCCGCATGTCGGTCGTCCACTCGGCGTCGAGCTTCGCGCGCTCGGCCTCCGGGAGCGCGAGCCACTTGCGGTGATCGTAGGTGTCGCCGCCGCGCCAGCCCGTCAGGTCACGCCCGTTGTAGAGGGCAGTGAAACCCTTGGGTGGCGCCACGGTCTGCCATGCGGGCGCGACCAGGGCGACGGCGACAGTCAGCAAGCTAAGCAGTCTGGCCATTTGGATCCTTCATGCGCTTCATGTTCTTCATGGTGAAAACTTGATCGTTCTTCCTTCGCGGAACGACTGATCCGCCGCGAGCACAATGCGCAGGCTGTCGATCGCCGCCTGCCAGTGCGTCTCGAGATTGATCCCGCCCCGAATCGCCTGCAGAAACACGAGCTGTTCGCGCCGGCAGAGCTCGTCGTGGTCCGGGGCGTCGGCGATGTCGATCGTCTCGTCGGTCCGCGCGAACGAGCCGTCGGCGTTCAACCCCGCGTGGTGGACGCGCAGGGCGTCGGCGCGCGTGTGTCCCTCGATCTCCGCGGACCGGCCGGCGCCGGCCCCGTGAGCCACGATGCTCACGCTGCCCTTTGGGCCGATGACGTCCTTCACGAAGAAGGCCGTCTCGCTCATCATCGGTCCCCAGCCCGCCTCGTACCAGCCGATCGATCCGTCGTCGAACACCACTTGAAGATGGCCGTAGTTGACCTGGCCTGGGGTGATGTCGTCGGCGAGCCGCGCGCCGATGCCGTTGACGCTCACCGGCCGCGCGCCCGTCATGCGGCACATGACGTCCACGTAATGCACGCCGCAGTCGACGATCGGCGACGTCGTGCGCAGCAGGTTCTTGTGCGTCGCCCAGTCGGCGCCGGAACTTTGCTGGTTGAGGTTCATCCGCATGACGAGCGGTGTGCCGAGCGTACGGGCCAGATCGGTGAACCGTTGCCAGGACGGATGGACCTGCAGGATGTAGCCGACGACCAGCGCGCGCTTCACACGCCGGGCCGTGGCGATCACGCGCTCGCAGGCTTCGACCGTTTCGGCGACGGGCTTCTCGAGAAACACGTGCGCGCCCGCTTCGAGGGCCGCGACCGCGTAGTCGGCGTGGGTCTCGGTGTAGGTGCTGATGCAGACGGCGTCCGGCCTGGTCTTCGCCAGCGCTTCTGCGAAGTCGTTGAATTCTGGGTACTTGCCACCGAACGCCGCGTTCAGTTTCTGCCGGGATGGCGCACCGCGCGAAACGAGGCCGACGATCTCGAAGCCCGGCCGCATCGCGTGGTACGCGCGGGCATGCGACGAGCCCATGTTGCCGCAGCCGGCGACGAGAACGCGCAGTGGAGGAGAACCCATGGAGGGCGGGGCTTTAGCCCCGCCGGAGAGCCGGGTCTGAAGACCCGGCCTCCATGCGTTGCACCGGCCCCGGCGTCGGCGGCCGGAAGAAGAGCGCGAGCGCGATGGCCGCGATCGACGCGGCCGCGAGCGGCACCATGAAGAGACCGCGGAAATCGGTGATGCCGCCCGTCGTGTACACGCTCTGAATCAGCCACGGGCAAATCGAATTGGCGAGCAGGGTGCCGACGCCGAGGATCTGCAGGTTGAACAGGCCCTGCGCGCTCGTCCGGATGTCCTTCGGCGTGTGCGCGTCCACGAAGATGTAGACCGTGGCGAAGAAGAACGCGTAGCAGATGCCGTGCAGGATCTGGATCCCGATGATCACGCCCGCGCTGTCCGGGAACCAGGCGTACACCGCGAAGCGGGCGGCGTGCCCGAGGATGCCCACGACCATCGTCGCGCGCCAGCCCAGCGCTTTCAGCGTCACGCCCAGGGCGACCATCGTCACGATCTCGGCCACTTGGCCAATGCTCATCACCGGCGCGATCCAGTTGGCCGCGATGCCGACGCCGCCGGCCGCCTCCGGCGTGCCCAGGAACACGCCGGTCCAGTTGAAGTAGGCGTTGTGCACGAAGGAGTCGACCAGCGTGACGAGCCAGAGCACCAGGATGAACGGGTGCTTGAGCTGCGCGAACGCCACGGCCCACGCCTG
>JANOGJ010000238.1:0-1606 GCA_031405995.1 Acidobacteriota bacterium | reverse complement strand
GCAACTGGTGCTGGTTGTTGTAGACCCAGACCCGATCGGGCACGTTGCCCGGGCCGTCGACCTTGGTGAGCGCGCCGAGGGCCGAGTAGCTGTAGGCCCATTCCGAGCCGGCCGGATCGCGCAGGGACATCAGGCGGACATCACCCGGATCGCCGAACGCACGCCAGCGCTGGATCGTCGTCCGCGCGTTCGCGCCGTGGTCCAGCTCGTCGGTGATGGTGACGTCTCCGTCGGCGTACGCCGTCTCGACGTAGGAGCCGTCGGCGTGCGTCACGCGGGTGACCCGATTCAGGACGTCGTACGTGAATGTGTCTCCGGTGTGGCTCGATCCTTCGAAGGGGAGGCTCTGGTAAGTCTTGCGGCCCTCGGCGTCGTACGTGACCTTCGTCTTGACACCCGCGGCGTCTTCCGTCTCAACCGGACGGCCGAAGCCGTCGAGCGTCGTCAGCGTGAAGTAGGTGCCGCCGCGCGAGGTCTTGGTCCACCGGCCCGCCACGTTGTCGTATTCGGTGAGCGTCGCGTCCCCAAGGGGCGGCGTGGCGAGCGTGGGCCGTCCGGCTGCGTCGTACTCGAAGAAGGTCGTGAAGCCCCGCCGCGTTTCCTGCGTGACATCGCCGTCAGGATTGATCGCGCGCGTGATGCTGAACTCCGGCGTCCCGACGTCTTTCGTGACACCCCACGACGAGCTGAATGTTGTCGTGTGGTTGTTGGCGTCTGTCACGCTCGCGACGTTGCCCCGGCCGTCGGGCGCGAACGTCGTCGTGATTCCGTACACGTTGCGCGCGGTCACGAAGCCGGTGCCAAGATTGTGCGTGAACGACCGCGTGTACGCCTCCGACCCGACGGCGACCGTCGCCGACGCTGCCTGGGCGCGGATATACGGCGTGAACCCGTGCTCGTAGGTCACGGTGGTCGTCCGCGTCAGGTCGCCGACCTCGCTGATCACACTGGGATGCCCGTAGTCGGCGAAGTTCGTCGTCGCGTAGGAATAGTTCGTCGCGTACGTCTTCGCGCCGCGGGTCACGGTGTGCGAATTCAGCAGCGGGAACTTCTGCTGATCGAGCGATCCCGCCCACATGTCGACCTCGTGGTGCTGGAGCGTTTCGGTGTCGACAACCTGGCCGCCGCTTTCGACGATTCGCCGAGCGGGCACGGGACCCGACTCGAGAAAGGCGCATTCGTATTTGATGGTCCGGAACGGCCCCGTGATCGTCAGTCGCGCCGTGTCCGCGTTGATGTCCGCCCACTGGAACCCCCACGTGCCCGTGACCGTGCCGTCCGGCGCCTTCGTCGTCCGCTGGCTCAGCATCCACACGGTCCGCCACAGCGAGTGTCCAGGCGGCGGCCATTCGCTGACTCGCAGGCTTCGCGGCGTCGCCATCATCTGGAATTGCGCCAAGGTGTAGGTCACCTGGCCCCCGTGCGGCGTGGTCACGGTGAACGGACTGCCGCCGTAGAACCAGGACGGGCCGATGGGCGGCCTGGCCTCGATGAGCGTCCCCAGCTGCGGATTGGGATCGGAAAAGAAATACTGCCACGTGGCGCCGTTGAACGTCATCTGCTCCGGAAACGCCAAGGCCGGCAGCGGTGACGACCCCGGGCGATA
>JANOGJ010000218.1:0-1786 GCA_031405995.1 Acidobacteriota bacterium | reverse complement strand
GCCGGGCGCTCCAGCCGCATGCGGCGATCGACGGACAGCCGATTCCCGCGCTGCTCAAGGCGCTCGAGAGCCCGATCGACGGCATCCGGTACCGCGCGCGCGTCGAGCTGTCGGAGCGCAACACCGCCGAGGTCATCGCGGCCACGCAGACGTGGCTGCAGCGGTTCGACCCGGCGCGAGCGGCGGACGCGCACCACATGGTCGAAGCTCTCTGGCTCCACCAGCAGCACAACGTCGTCAACCGCGGTCTCTTGAACCTTCTCCTGGTCTCGCCCAATCCGCACGCGCGGATCGCCGCCGGGCGGGTGCAGTATTTCTGGGACCACAAGGCGTCGGCGCCGTCCGGTCCCGCGGCCGCGAGGACGGTTGACGCCGCGAAACGCGTCGAGCCGGATCCCGATGCGATCGTCATTCGGGCCGTCGTCGACCAGATGAAATTCGATCGCGATCGGTTCACCGTCACGGCCGGCGGGCGCGTGAAGATCTGGTTCGAGAATCCGGACTACATGCCGCACAACCTGATCATCGGCCAGCCGGGTTCGGCCGCGGAAATTGCCGCGGCCGCCGAAGCGCTGAAGTCGATGGGGTTCGCCGTGGGCTTCCGGCCCACGAGCGACAAGATCGTGGCGGCGAGCAATCTGTTGAGCTACGGCGAGTATCAACTCATCGAGTTCACGGCGCCGTCCGCGCCTGGCGACTACGATTTCCTGTGTACGTTCCCCAATCACTGGCGCACCATGCGAGGCGTGATGCGGGTGGCAAGTAAGTAGGCGACGCCGTCCCTATGGCGCGCTCAATGCCCTCAGCCATCCTTCGACGGCGATCGATTCGCGTCGCGCTCGTGGCCGCTGCTCTTGCGACGGTGCCCGGCACCGCTCGCCGCGCTGTGACCCAGGTCATCGATGCGTGCGCCTGGGAAGGGGACACCTGGGGTGTGGGTAGCGCGCCGTTGTGCGATCCGTGGACCGAGTGTTGGACCGATCGCTTTACCTGCACGATCAGCGCGCGCACACGCTTTCTCACCCAATCCTTTCAGGCCACGTGCCCCGATTGTCAGCCCGCCATCATCGACCCGAATCGATTCCGGCGCTCCGTCGCCGAGCCGCCGACGTTCGCGCCGGCTCCGGGCGATCCCGTTGGCTCCCTCGAGCGTGTGAGTGTCGCACCCGGCGGCTCGAATGCAGACGCTGGCAGCCTGGCGCCGGCGCTGAGCGATGACGGCCGGTACGTCGTGTTCGACTCGGCGGCCACCAACCTCGTGCCGGGCGACACGAATGGACGTCGTGACGTGTTTGTTTTTGACCGGACGCTCCAGCAGACCGAACGCGTCAGCGTCTCGTCGGCGGGCCTGCAGGGCAACGGCGACAGCATCGCTGGCTCGGTCAGTGCTGATGGCCGGTTCGTCGCGTTCCTGTCGATCGCGACCGACCTCGTGGCGGGCGACACCAACGCCGTTGGCGATGTCTTCGTGAGGGATCGCCTCAACGGGACGACGGAGCGCATCAACCTCGGTCCGGGCAACATTCAAGCCACTGGTGTGAGCGTGCGGTGGGGGGGGACAGCCGCGGGAAGCTGGCCGGTCAGCCTGACCGACGGGTTCGCGACCTTCCACTACGTGAACATCGCCGCAGACAACAGCGAGACGGCCATCAGCGCCGACGGCCGGTATGTGGTGTTCGTGTCGGATGCCACGAATCTGGTGCCGTCTGACGTGAACCAGCTGCCGGACGTCTTCGTCCGAGATCGTCAGTCCGGTACGACGGAACTGGTGAGCGTGACGAACGCG
>JANOGJ010000194.1:0-8988 GCA_031405995.1 Acidobacteriota bacterium | reverse complement strand
GTACCGGTGAATGCAACCGGATCAGCGTTACGATTGCCGCCGAATAGCAGATGTCAATCGGGCCGGCAACGCGCTGGCGACCTTGCCGCAGATTCTTTGCGATAATTTCGAGTGTTGGATGGGTCACCCGCCTAAGGTGAGTGCATCCGAGTGATGAGCCGATGGGGCAAGGACGACGTGCTGCGCACGGAGAAGGACGGGTTCGTGATCATTGATCGTCACGCGCTCGAGACGTTGGCTGACTAGGCGAGGGTCCGAGGGTGCGCGCGTCAGATATCCGCGCGGCGGAGCCGCGCGGCGGCAATAGCGAACGGCAGCGCCACCCAAAGCCCGACCGACCCGAGCAGCCACACCGCGGCTCCGGTCGCGCCGGAGGTGAATCGGAGGAACGCCAGCGACGCGGATCCGAACGCCGCCGTGCCTTCGATGGCCATGAGCGTCGCCGTGCGCACCGCATCCACGGGATTGACGATGGCCGCGACGACCAGCAGACGGGAGGCGAGGCGTCCGGGCAGCAGCGAGGCGACGGCCAGCGCCGCGGCGTCGTACAGGACGACGGCGCCAAACCAGAGGACGAGCGCGACTGCGAGGCTCCGGGCGCGGTCGCGGCTCGTGCCGCCCGCGGCGACGGCGGCCGCCAAACAGAGGAACACTGCGGTCAGAGCGAACGACGCCGCCATGACGCCGAGGAAGCTCGCGAGCCCCCCGCTGCCGGCTCGTGCGAAGAGCACGAGGCCGCTGGCGCCGAATCCGAGCGCCTCGGCCGCGACGAGCGCGAGCCAGAGCCCGGCGACCCGGGCGCCGAGAATCGTGCCTCGCGCGATAGGCTGGGAGAACAACAGCTCGGCCGCGCCCGGCTCCGGCGTGAGCGCCATCACCCCAAAGACGAGCGAGGCGAGCGGCACGAGCAGCAGCACCAGCTCGACCAGCGAGGCTGCCGTGCGCGCGAAATCCTGAAATCCCTGGCCGCCCGTGAGGATGAACCCGGACGCCGACACGAGGAGCGCGAGCGTGGCGAAGACGATCGCAAACGCCACCGTCCAGCGGGACCGCACGGCCAGCGTGAGCTCCAGACGGACGCACGACCAGAACGGCGAAGGGCGCGATGCGGTCATCGACGGGCTCCGGGCGGCGGCCCCGCCGGAAACATGTCGGTCCGGGCCACCGGCCGTCCGGCCTTCGCGTCCGGGTCGGCATCCCGCGAAGCCGCGGACTCATGTGCGATCACGTGCGATCCCATGGGCGTCGAGACGGCGTCGTTCCGCGTGTAGATGGCCTCCTCCGCTCGGAGCCAGACCTTCGTGCGGTGATCGGCCACATACGTGATGGTGGCGGCGGGCAGAACCGGCCTCCCTTCAAGGAACGCGCGCAGGCAGCCCAGGTCATCGAAGAACATCGGCTCCTCATGCGGCGCCACGAGTTGGGAGGCGAACCGCTGGTCGGAGACGCCCATTCGGCAGAACCGGCATCGCTCGTTGAGGTCGTCGAGCGCGGCCGGCGGCGGCGGGCCGGATGCGCAACCTGCGGCGAAGAGCAGCGCCGCGAGACCCAACCGGGGCCAACGCGTCATGGCGCCCCTCCCACCAGCTCCCGGTAGAACGCGTCGAGCCGGCCTTCTTCCGCCGTCAAACCTCGAATCTCGACGCCGGCGTGCCGGACAAGATCCAGGATCGCGGGTCGCTCCGACGCCGGTCCGGGCACGATGATCCGATCGCCCGCGGCGAGGGCACGCGGCGAGCGTTGCCGGATCGCGGAGAGGAGACTGGGCTCCTGGCGATCGACGGCGATCTTCATGACGCCCCGGTCGGCCAGCCGCGCGGCCAATTCCTGGCCCGTGAAGGTCGCGACGAGGCGTCCGCCGACGAGCACGGCGAAGCGATCGGCGAGCCGCTCGACGTCGCCCATCTGGTGCGAACTGAACAGGACGGTGTGGCCGGCGCCGCGGCGCTGCTCGATGAGCCCGTAGAACGCGCAGAGGCCGTCCGGGTCGAGCGCGGCGGTGGGCTCGTCGAGGAGCAGGACCGGCGCACGAGCAGCGAGGGCGACGGCGAGGCCGAGCCGCTGCACCATGCCCCCCGAGTACGTCGCGACCGCGCGGTCGCCGGCGCCGTTGAGCGACGCGACGGTGAGCGCCTCGCGCGCGCGATCCCGATCGTGGCCGCGCAAGGCGCAGTAGAACTCGACCACCTCACGGCCGGTCAACTGATCGGGAAACGCCACGCGCTGCGGCAGGAACGCGCAGGCGCGGCGCGCCGTCGCGTCCAGGGCCGGCCGCGCGGGTTCGCCGATGAGGACCTCCCCGCTCGTCGGCCGGACGAGCCCCGCCGCCGCTTTGATCGACGTGGTCTTGCCGGATCCATTGGGCCCGAGGAGCGCGACCACTTCCCCCGCCGCGACCTCGAACGTGAGGTCAGCCACGGCCGTCTGCCGGCCAAACTGCTTGGTAAACCCGCGGTAGGCGATCATGCCGCCCTCGCACGATCGCCGAGGCAAGGCCGACGCCGCCGCCCGCCGCCGAGGAGAAGCACGGCGCCCAGAGCGGCCGACGCCATCGATGCGATGAGGCCGGCGACGTTCGCGTGGGCCACACCCCGGTCTGGACGCGGCACATTCGGCAGCGCGGGCGGGCGCGCCAGCGGGTGCGGGTCCGTGACCGGCGCGGGCGACAGCACGGGGAACGTCCGTTCGGCCAGGCCAAGCGCGGCCGCCGTGAGGCTCCGGGCGAACAGATCGGCGGCCGTGAGGTTGCCGCGCAGATGGTCGAAGACGCTCGTCAGTCGGTACGGCGCGTCGCGGACGCCATCGCCGTCGAGATCGGGCTCGGTCGCCTCCGACCAGTAATTCCGATCGAAGACGGTGTCCGTGCGGCGCCCGACCAGGTCAAGCGGTGACAGGTTGGCCAAGAACGCGTTGCCGTCGAACCGGACGTCGCGGGTCGAGCCGTACAGGACCACCGCCGTATCGGACCGCGCCACGATGTTGCCGGCGAAGCGAGCCCGCAACGTGCCCTCCAGAAAGATGCCGCGGCCGTTGTCCGCGACGAGATTGTCGAGGGCCGTGACGTCCTCACAGGCCTGCAGGAGCAGCCCGACCGACCCGAAGCCCCGGCTGCGCAGGAACTGATTCCGGCGGAAGGTGATGCGCTTCGAGTACATGATCGCGGCGCCCGCCGCGCCCTGCTCGAACCGGTTGTCTTCAAAGACGTTGTCGTCCGACGACATGTAGTGCAGGCCGTAGCGCAGCTCGCGCGCCGTGTTGCCCGCGATGAAGCCGCCGTTCGACGACTGGATGTAGAAGCCGTCGCGCGAATACCGGACGTCGTTGCCGACGAGGCGAAAACCCTGGGTGTTCCACACGTGAATGGCCGATCCCTGCTCGCCCGGGGACCGGTCGGTGAAGCCGGTCACCGTCGACCGTTCCACGACGGCGCCGTGGGCCGCGTGCAGGTAGATGCCGAAGAGCGCGTTGCGCACGCGGCAGTCGCGGACCGTGACGCGTTCGCCGGTGATGTGAATACCCGAGGAATCCTCGGTGAGGAGTCCCCCGCCGCGTCCGTCGATATCGAAGCCTTCGATGGTCACCTCGCTGGCGCGGATGCGGACGACGGTGCCGGCACCGGACCCGACGAGCAGCGGCCGACCGCGCCCGACGAGCCGGAGGGGACGGTCGATGACGAGGTCCCCGTCGTAGCGGCCCGGGCCCACGTCGATGGTCGTGCCGGCGGCCGCCGCGTCGATGCGCGCCTGGAGAGGAGACACCTGCCCGCCCGCCCCGGCGTTGAGCGCCACGACGGCGGCGAACAGCAGATGGGGGACCACAGCCGGCTCCGTCAAGCTGCCGCGTGCGAGCGGCGCTGCCGCCAGACCAGCCAGAACGCCACCAGCAACGCGACGACCGTCGCGGCCAGCAGATAGCTGCCGGCCCGCGGGTACGAGTACACCTCGAAGTTCGCGAGCCGCTTGTACCCGAACATCGGCGGCATGAACGGATCGACCTTCACCGCCGCGGTCGGCGCCAGTTCGTGGCCGTAGCGGTAGAGCTTGTCGGCAAAGGACCAGAGCGAGAACGCGCCGAAGTACAGGAACAGGACCGTGGCGTCGACCAGCTCTTTCACCGAACCGAACACGACGCCGCGGAGGAACAGCAGCGCCAGCGCGCCGAGCACGAACGGCATCCACTTGAACTCGGTGAAGTCCTCGGCGGCCAGGTCGCGCATGCCGATGTAGTGATTCAGGATGTTGATCTCCTTGATGTCCTGGCCGGCGTGGCCGCCGGCCAGGGCATGGGAGTAGATGTCGAGCCGCAATCCCTCCGGGTACTGCGGCGCGAACATGGTCAGATTCCACAGCGGCAGGAGGTGCACGGCGAGCACGAGCGCCGCCGCCAAGGCGAGCAGCGCTCGTGGACCCATGCCGATGGGCTGGTGCAGAAACCGCGTGGTGCGATCAGCAAAGCCAGTCATGGCCCCCGTGCCTCAGTGCCCCATTATTTACCGGGGTTTGACAATCAAATACCCCTGCATCTCCTGGTGGAGCGCCGAGCAGAAGTTCGTGCAGTAGAACGGGAACACGCCCTTCTTCGCCGTGAACGTCACGGTCTTCGTCTCGCCGGGATCGACGACGATGTTGATGTTGTAGTCGAGCAGCCCGAAGCCGTGGAGCACGTCCGTCGTCTGCTCGATGTTCGTCATGGCGATCGTGACCACGTCGCCGTCATTCACCTCGAAGGACGTCGGCGTGAACGAGGACCGGACGACCACCATCTTGACCGTCACCCTGTTGCCCTGCCGCGTCAGGCCGGCCTGGGCAACGTCCCAGATCGCCAGCGGGTGTTTGTTCTCTTCCTTCGGGTACACCTCGATGGGATGGATCTTGTCGGCCTTGACGATCTGCGCGTAGTGCGGCTCGGGCTCGGTGAAGGCATCGTACAGGATCTTCATCTTCTCGTCCGAGATGTCGACCAACTGCAAGGACTCCGGCTGTGACGGCCCGACGCTCAGGTGCCGGCCGTGAGACAGCTTGTTGAGGCCGACGAGGTACTTGCCGTCAGGGCTGACCGTGTCGCCCTCGGCGGCCGACAGATGGCCGATCGAGTAGGACATCGGGACCTTGTCGATGATTTCCCACGTGCCGAGCTTCCACTTGGTGATGGCGCTGTCCACGAAGAGCGACGTGTACGCCTCGCCGTTCGGCCCGAACTGGGTGTGGAGCGGTCCGAGGCCGACGTTGATCTCCGCGTCCTTCACCGACTCGTACTTGAGTACCGGGATGCCGTCCTCGTCGCCGGTGAAGTCCTTGTTCCGGATGGCCGTCTGGATTTTCTCGAAGTTGAACGCGGTGGTGATGCTCTGCAGCTTGCCGGATCCGATGATGTATTTGCCGTCGGGCGAGATATCCACGCCGTGCGGCGACTTGGCGCAGGGAATGAGGTAGACGAGGCCCGGGACCTTCTTGGGGTCGAGGACCCTGACCCCGCCGATGAGGTCGCCCTTGCCCTCGGCGATGGCCTTCTCCGCCGCGCGCCAGTTTACGGCCGCGATGTAGTCACGGTCGCGCTGCGAAGCGGTCACCTCGAGCTTGCCGATCGCGCGCTCGCTGTTGTACGAGCTCCAGAACATCCAGCCGTCGGACATGCCTTTCCCGGCGTCGCCCAGGTCGAAGTTGAACGGCGGCATCAGGATCTGGAAGCCCACCGACATCTCGCCGCTCTTCGGATCGATCTTGACGGCCGCCAGCACGCCCTTGTACTCGGTGGCGTACTTGTCGATCGGGGCATAGGTGCCCTTCGGGATGGGGATCGAAAACCGCGTGCCCATCATCGCGTACTCGGTGTTGGGCGTGACGAAGGCGCCCGAGTGGTTGCCGGACACGTTCGGCACCGGACCCAGGATCTGCTTCGTCTTGAAATCGCGCAGGTCGATGCGTGCGATGCGGCCGTTCATCTCGTTGACGAACAGCCAGCGCCCGTCGTAGTCGCCCTTCGTTTCAGAAAGCGCCGGATGGTGCACATCGCCCCAGGTGAACGCCCCCAGCATCTTCTTCGAGTCGTCGTCGAACCCATAGCCCGTGGCCGGGTACGGCGCGTAGACCGGGATCGTCGAGAGGTGGCGCATGGACGGCAGGCCGTAAATGTAGACGTTGCCGGAGTGGCCGCCGGAGGCAAACATGTAGTACTCGTCCAGATCGCCCGGCGCCACGTAGGTCTTCTGCGCCGCAATCGCGGCGTCCGAGGACCCGACGGCGCGACGCGACTCCGGCGCGCTCGGGGTACACTGCACGAGGACGACGACGAGCGCGAGGGCCCCCACGGCCCCGCCCCGTCGGAAGCCACATTGAACGATCGATCGGCTGCTCATGACCCGCCCCTTCCCACCTTGGTGGACTGTTCTGCCTGTTGTTTCTGCTTTTGGTATTCCTTGAACGCCTCGCGCAGCTTCTCGATGGCCAGCGCCTTCTGCTCGGGCGTCAGGATGATCTGGCGCGACAGGACGACCGACATCGTGCCGGTCGGCTCGCGCAGGAAGTCGTCGATCGTCCGGCCGAAGCGGGACTGCACGTCCTCGACGGCGGTTGAAAGATCCGGCCCAATCTGCGCGGGGCTCTTGACGCCGTACACGGACAGCGAGTGGCAGACGAAGCACCCGGTCTGCACGAACCAGGCGCCCGGGCCCGTCCGCATCTTCTCCTCCTCGGCGGCCTGGGCTGGCGTCGGCACGTCGGTCCGTGGCGCGCCGGCCAGGTACGCGGCGGGCACGTCGCTCCGCCGCCACGAGAGCATCAGCATCGCGAGCGCCTGCGCCTGCTCGGTCGAGAAATGGAAGTTCGGCATGACCGTGTCCTGGACGAGCGCGCGCGGATCCTTGAAGTGCGCGACGTGCCAGGCGAACGCGGTGGTCTGACCGGAGAGCCGGGTGTAGTCGTACTGCTCGGGCGGCTTCTCGCCGACGAGCGTGAGATCGGGACCGATGCGGCCGCCCCGGTTGTTGATGACGTGGCAGGCGCGGCAGCCCTTCTCCTCGATCAGCGACTTCGCGAGGTTGATCGCGGGCGCGCCCTTGGTGTCACGATCGTACCGATGGCAGGTGTTGCAGTTCATCTGCATCAGCGACGCCTTGTCCATCTGGATCGAGTAGGCCTCGCCCAGCGCGCGGCTGAGCAGCGGCTCCTCCCAGTGCGCCACCTCGCCGTGCGCCTCGGCGACGTCGAGCGCCCAGCCCTGGCCCCCGTGGCAGGAGGTGCAGCCGTATCGCTCCACGGGATGCAGCCGCAGCGGCTCGGGCGGGTGCGTGCGGAACGGCTCGGGCGCGGTCTCGAACCCCTTCCACGCCGTCGCCTGGTGGCACGTGACGCAGCGGTCCGCGCGACCGAGGCCGGCCACCCAGATCTGGTCGCTCCCGGCCGGCACGGACCGGCCCTTCTCGGCGCCGAACTTCTCCGTGACCTGCCGGCGGAACTCCGCCTGGTAGTACGGCCAATCGTGGGCGCGCTCGCTCGCGAGGAACAGCGCGCACGACAGAATCAGCGCCACCCCGACGATGGCGAGCACCGGCTTGTCGAGCCGGGGATACGGCGAATGGGTGCGCTGTTCCATGTCAGATCCTCGTCGGCACGCTGGGCCACGCTTCCCACGGCCAGAAGAACTGCCAGTACGGCCCGCGCAGCTCCATGCCGATGTAGGTCAGCAGGAGAATGGCGACGGCGATGGCGATGAACACGGCGTTCTGGGTCCGGCGCGATCTCGGGAACCACGCGCCGGTGGCTTCGCGCGGACTGCGGTCGAGCCACGGCCAGGCCGTGAGCAGGCCCATGAGCAGGCCGGGCAGGACGACGCCGCCGACGAAGGCGCCGTTGAGCGTGAAGGCGCCCAGATGGATCGTCGTGTCGGTGACGACCTCCTGGAGCCAGAGGAAGTACCACGGCGCCTTGGCCGGATTGGGCGTGATCAGCGCGTTCGCGGGTTCCTCGAGCGGTGAGGCGATGAACACCGACAGAATGCTGACCGCCGCGATCGTGGCGAGCGTGGCGATCATGGCGCGCCGGGCCAGGTCGGGCACCGCATTGACCGTCGTGTCGGCGGCCCGCAGCGTCTGCGCCGTCACGGCCGGCGACGTCCCCCTCGCCACGCCAAGCAGCGTGTAGGTCTTGGTCGGCGTCGGCGCCACCGGACGCGCCACGTCGGCGATCTCCTCGCGATCGGCCCGGGCCAGACCGCCGTCCTTGCGCACCCGCCACATGTGGTACCCGAACAGCACGGCGAGCAGCCCCGGCAGGAACACGACATGCAGCACGTAGAAGCGGATGAGCGTGGCTTGCTCGATCGTCCGGCCGCCGATCAGCAGCTCGCGGACGGACGGGCCGATCCACGGAATCGACGACGCGATGTTGGTGCCGACCGTCACCGCCCAGAACGCCAGCTGGTCCCACGGCAGGAGGTACCCGGTGAACGACAGCAGCAGCGTGAGCAGGAGCATCACGACGCCAATCACCCAGTTCCACTCGCGACGCTGGTTGCGCGCGATGCCGTTCTTGAAGGCGCCGGTGAAGAACACGCGGGCGAGGTGCAGGACGACCACGATCACCATGCCGTGCGCGGACAGCCGGTGCGCCGCGCGCAGCCACCGGCCGAACGCGACGACGTACTCGATGTCCTTCACCGACTGATAGGCGCGCTCGACCGACGGCACGTAGAGGAACAGGAGCGGCAGGCCGGAGAGGATCGTGATCAGGAACATCGCGGCCGTGATCGTCCCGAGCCAGAAGGAGTACGTCCACGCGAGCGACGACTTCGAGACCTTCGCCGGGAACCAGTGCAGCAGGAAGTTCGACGCGATGGCGTCGCCCGCTTCGCGATCCGACTTCGGCCGGTAGCTCCAGAACGGCACCGGCCGGACGCCCGGGGCGCTTGGCGCGTCGGAGGTGAAGAACGACCGAAGGGATCGCATGGTCACGCTACCGTCAGGCGGAAGTCATGGGCCACCGGGTCGGCCAG
>JANOGJ010000187.1:0-4542 GCA_031405995.1 Acidobacteriota bacterium | reverse complement strand
GGCCGCGGTCGCCTCGTCCGACGCAGCTGCGCCTACGGTCGTGCTGCTCACGGGCCGCGCGGCGGGCGTCGCCGACTCCGGCCTGTTCGACGCGGATCGGCCGCCGCCGCCCATCGTCGATCTCGAGCCGGGCGCCGCCGCCGTCATCTTGTACACCTCGGGCACGACGTCGGATCCCAAGGGCGTCGTCCTGACGCACGGGAACCTCGAGGCCGAGCGCGACGCCGCGCTCGCGATCATCCCGATCACGAGCGCCGATGCGATCCTCGGCGTGCTGCCCTTGTTTCACGCGCTCGCGCAGATGGCCAACCTGCTGGTGCCGCTGTCGGTCGGCGCGCGCGTCGTGTTTCTCGAGACGGTGAGCTCGTCGTCGCTCGTGGCCGCGCTCGCCTCGCGCGGCATCACGGTGTTCGCGTGCGTGCCGCAGTTTTTCTACCTCATTCACCAGCGGGTGATGGCCGAGTCGGCGAAGAAGGGGCGGCTGATTCGCGGCCTGGTCCGGACGATCATCAGCGCCAACGTCTGGCTGCGCGATCGCGTCGGCTGGAATCCCGGCAAGGCGGTCTTTGGCAGCATCCACCGCCGGGTCGGGCCGAAGATGCGCGTGCTCATCACCGGCGGCTCGAAGTTCGACGCCGGCATCGGACGCGACCTCTACGGACTGGGGTTCACGATTCTCAACGCCTACGGCCTGACGGAGACGTCCGGCGGCGCGACGATCGTGCGGCCCGGCGACAAGTTCACGACGTCGGTGGGACAACCGTTCGGAGGCGTCGAGATCAAGATCGAAGCGGGCGAGATCCTCATCCGCGGCCCCATCATCATGCGCGGCTACTTCGGGCGGCCGGACGCCACGGCCGACGCGCTCAAGGACGGCTGGTTGTACACCGGCGACCTCGGCCGGCTCGACGAGCAGGGCCGCCTCTACATCACTGGCCGCAAGAAAGAGATCATCGTCCTCGCGTCGGGAAAGAACCTCTATCCCGAGGAGATCGAAGCGCACTACGGGCAGTCCGTGTTCATCAAGGAATTGTGCGTGCTCGGTCTCAGCCGGCCCGACGAGCCGGCGTCCGAGCGTCTGCACGCGGTCATCGTGCCGGACGAGCAGGTGCTGCGCGAACGCGGCATCGTCAACCTCCGCGAGCTGGTGCGGTTCGAAGTGGAGGGGCTGTCGGTCCAGCTGCCGGCCTACAAGCGCATCCTCAGCTACGACATCTCACTCGAGCCGCTGCCGCGTACGACGACGGGAAAGATCAAGCGGCCTGAGGTCGAACGGCGCGTGCGGGAGCGTGCCGCGTCGCCTGAAAAGGACGACCGGCCGTTGTCGGACGCGGAGCGCGCATGGCTCGACGTGGACGGCCGCGCCGGTGCGGCCGGTGTCATCGCGGCGCGTCTCGGCCGCGAACGCGTGCGGCCGGACGAGAACCTGGAGCTGGACCTCGGGCTCGATTCGATGGAGCGCGTCGAGCTGCTGACCGTGCTTGAGGATCGGCAGGGCACGCACGTGGCCGCCGGCGTGCGTGCGACGCTGTTCACGGTGCGGCAACTCGTTGAAGCGGTCGAAGCCGCCGCGTCGAAGAGCGGCAAGGATCGCCCGGCGGCCGAGCCCTCCACATCGGCGGAACTGCCGTGGACGTCGCTCCTCGCGGCGGACGCGGACGCCACGCTCGTCGCCGATCTCGCAAGGCCGCGCGTCACCCAGGCATTCGGGTTGTTCGTGCTTTTCAAGGCGTGCGGAATCCTCGCGCGAGTCCTGCTGCGCTTCCGCGCGTCCGGCCAGGAGCACCTTCCAACGTCCGGCCCGTTCATCCTCAGCCCGAATCACCAGGCGCATCTCGACGGGCTGTTCCTCGGCGCGGCGTTGCCGTTCGGGGTCTTTCGCCAGCTCTTCCTGGTCGGCGCCGCCGAGTACTACCAGACGCCGTTCATGCGGTGGGCGGCGCGGCTCTTCAACATCGTGCCGATCGACCCGGACGCGAATCTCGTGGCGGCGATGCAGGCGGGCGCCGCGGGCTTGCGGCTCAAGAAAGTGCTGGTGCTCTTTCCCGAGGGCGAGCGATCGATTGACGGCGAGGTCAGGAAGTTCAGGAAGGGCGCGGCGATTCTCTCCGCGCATCTCGATGCGCCGGTGATCCCCGTGGCGCTCGACGGCCTGTACGATCTCTGGCCGCGAGGACGGTCGTTCAACTGGCGGGGACTGCTGCCGTGGCGCGCGTCACCGGTGACGCTGAGGTTTGGGCCGCCGATGCGCGTCGAGCCCGGCGCCTACACGGAAGGCACGGCGGAGTTGCGGGCGGCCGTGGCGGCGATGCTGGATGAAATTCGAAAGGCACGACTAACAAACGGCAAACGGTAATCGGCAATCTTCAATCGCGGGATCGATCGATTATCGATTGGTCGATTGCCGCTCCCCGATTACCGATCGCCGATTCTCGATTGCCGATTACTCCTGGTGCTCCAAAAGGTGTCGCGCGGCGATCTGCGCGCGACGCCGGCGCTTGGCCAGCTCGGCATAGATGTCCCGCCGCAGCACGCGGAGCGTGACCTGGGGCCGCCGCACGCGCGGGCGTGGTGAGGGCGGCAAACCGCCCTCGTCAATGAGGTCGAGCTGGCGGGCCGCGGTTCCGTCGAAGCGATTCATGTTTCCTTCTCCCCGTATGCCGGGTCTGAAGACCCGGCCTCCAATGCCCCCAAGCCTATGCCAGGGGTGTGACAACGGAGGTCATACTGATTGCGGCCGGAAACCGGGCCCGGGGGCCTGCCCTGTGTAGAATCGTGCCCATGTTTGGAAAGCGGCACGAGGTCACCCGAATCGAGGGTTTTTCCGACGCCGTGTTCGGCTTCGCCTTGACCTTGCTCGTGGTCCAGTTGGAGGCTCCCAGGACAACCGAAGCCCTGGAAGACCTCGTGAAGGGGTCGGTGCCCTTCGCGGTGACCTTCGCGATGGTCTGTTACATCTGGTGGGAGCACAACAAGTTCTTCCGTCGCTATGGGCTTCAGGATGCCTGGACCGCGTTCCTCAACTCGGCCCTGCTGTTCGTCGTTCTCTTCTATGTCTACCCGCTGAAGTTCCTGGCGACGACGCTGCTCGGTCCGGTGGTTGGGCTCGAGGGAGTGTCGCGCGGATTGGGCGGCCAGTTCGTCATGTTGACGTACAGCACGGGGGTCACGCTCATCTTCGGGCTGTTTTTGCTGCTCTACCGTCACGCCTGGACGCGGCGCGTGACGCTCGGACTTGGCGCGGCCGACCTCATCACGCTTCGCTTCAATGCGAGAGGCCACGCGATGAGTACGGGCCTGGGCGTGGTGTCACTTGTGTTGGCGCTGGTCCTGAGCGAGAACCTCGTCGGCATATCCGGAATGGTTTTCGGCCTGATGGGTCCCCTCCACGGGTGGAACGGCTATCAGGTCCACAAGGCACTGGACCGGCTCGAGAAGGAACAGGCGGTGGCGGCAGTCGCGGCGTCGGAGCCTCATGCGTAACGCCGAAGTCATTCGTCAGTGGCAGATCCTGCGCGAGGTCGAATCGCACCGGACCGGCGTGACGATCCACGAGCTCTCCAAGCTCGTGAAGGTGACGACGCGGACGATTCGAAGGGATTTGCAGGCGCTGCAGGAATCGGGCTTCGCGCTGTACGACGAGGGCGGCGAGCACGAGACGAAGCGGTGGCGGCTCGACACGCAGCCGTTTCGATCGGTGCAGGAGGGCCTGTCCGTCGCGGACGTGGCGGCGCTGTATCTCAGCCGATCGCTCGTCGACGGGTTGTCCGGGTGGCCGCTCTCCGATGAGTTGCGCGCGGCATTCGCCAAGATCGAGCGCAGCCTCAATCCGCGCATGCGGGAGTTTCTCGCGACGTTGCCGCAAGTCATCTCGACCAAGGCTGGACCCGGCAGCGGACAGGCGTCGGGCAAACTCGTCGACGTCACGCGGCGGCTGCTCGACGCGACGCGCGATCGGCATGAGCTCGAGATGCGGTACTTCTCCGCCAGCAGCAACCGCGCCAAGACCTATCACGTCCAGCCGTACCGGCTCGCGTTGGCGCAAGGCGGCGTCTACCTCGTGGCGTGGGTGCCGGCCTACAACGAGTTCCGGACGTTCGCGGTGGAGCGCATCGAGCGGCTGTCGGTATCGGAGGACACGTTCCGCCGCACGCGCGAGCTGCCGGCCGAGTTGTTCGGGGGATCGATGGGCGTGTTCTGGGCGCCGCCCGAGCGCGTCGAGCTCGAGTTCGACCGGCGCGTGGCGCCGTACGTCCGCGGGCGCGTCTGGCACCAGTCGCAGCGGCTCGAGGAACGGCCGGACGGCGGCGTGCACGTCACGCTCGACGTCTCGAACGACTGGGCGCTGCGCAGCTGGCTGCTCGGCTTCGGCGCCAGCGTCCGCGTCGTGCGGCCGGCCGCGCTCGCGGGCGCCGTCCTCGAGGAGTTCAAGCGCGGCTGCGCGGTCTACGAACCGTCTCTGGACCTCGAGCCCGGCCCGGACCCGAGCCCGGGCCCGCCGCTAGGCATCTAAGGGGTCGTACCTCGCCCTGTGGAAAACTC
>JANOGJ010000162.1:0-9249 GCA_031405995.1 Acidobacteriota bacterium | reverse complement strand
GTGGCCGACGGCAAAATGCTCCGCAATCTCCCTCGGAATCTCAATCGCCCTCATCGGCGCCGGCGTTTTCTGGACACACACGGCCGTCATCGCGCCGGTAGCAACTCTCGTCTCGCCGCGCGTGATCGTGCACGCGTAGCGGATCGTTCGCGTCGCGATCGCCTCGATGCGAATCCAGACCTCGAACTCGTCCTCGAAGTGGAGCGGCGCATGGAAGTCCACGGAGCAGGCCACGCGCGGGAAACCAATGTCCGAGCCGGCCGGCGCGATGCTGAGGCCGGCCTCGCGCCACATGGCGTGCTCGGCTTCCTCCATGTAGCGCGGGTACACACTGAAGTGCACGACCCCGGCCATGTCGGTCTCGGCGAACTGCACGCGGCGCCGGTAGCGATGCTCGCTTATGGGCACGGCGACTTGGCGCGGATCAATTTCAGCGCAACCGCGCGGGGTACCGCCTTGCCGTCACCGTCAACATAGCCGCCGTCAAAGCGAGTGCCATTCCACTTCATCTCGAGCCACGCGATGCTGGCTTGGGCCTGCTCGGCATGAGCGCGCATCTGCAGCCGGAGCGTGCGCCCGTCGAACGTCGCGACCGCGTACGGAATGTCCTCGAGCGTGACCCTGTTCACGATCACCGCCCGAAACGGCGCCGGTGAGGGATAGAGCCGCAAATCCATCCGATGTTCCGGGATGTTCTGCTCATCAGTGTCTTTCGCAACCAGATGCCACAGACCGGCCGCGGGGCCGGTTGAATCCTGTCTTGCCTGGCCCACGGGGGCGAGCGTGCCCAAAGAAACGGCCAGAGCCAACAGCGACCCGGTGAGTTTCGCCACAAGGCCTCCTTTACTTCTTGTCCGCTGAATGTCGAATCGCCGCCAGCCGCGCCCGAATCTCGGCTTCCTTCTTCGTGTCGCCGGACTGCGCGGCGGCTTTCATCAGGCCGGCGAGCGCCTGCGTGCGCTCGGGCGTCCGCGAGAGCGCCTTCTCGAATGCCACGCGCGCTTCCTTCGGCTGATTGGCCTCGAGCAGGATCTCGCCGAGCAATTCGTACGATGGCTTGTCGATGAACGGCGGGCCGAACTCGAATGGCAGTGTGTCTTCGAGCGCCGCCGCTTTGCGCAGGAGATCAACTGCCTCGGCCGACGCGCCTTCCTTGTGACGAATCATCGCCGTGATCTCGTCGCTGAGAATTCTGAGCCGCCCGATCGGCCCGGCGTCAGCCGGCGGCATGCTCATGCCGGGCATGCCGGCGTGCGCCGGATCGGCCGGCTTGCTTGCGGCTTCGATCGTCTTTCGGGCCTGCTGCATCTTCGCCTGGGCGGCGCGGGCGGCCGTCAGGTCGCCGCGCCGGACCGCGATGAAGGCGTTCGTGAACTCGTAGGTGAAGACGCCCGCCGGCTGTGGAGGTCCAGTCGTGAGCGACGCGATCTCGCCCGTCCACTCCTCGGTGTCGAGCACGTACCGCGTGCGCATGCCGATCCAGGCGCCGCCGGTGGCCTGGCAGTTCTTCACCATCGTCCGGGCGGCTTCGACGCGACCTTGCTGGAGGTAGCCGTACGTCAGCCAGAACGGGTAGTGCCCGCATGCGGCCGGCGGCCTGTTCGGCGTCGCGGCGCCTCCCATGAGTGTGACCGCCGCCTCATTCGCCGCAACGACGTCGTCCCACATGCCCATGGCGACGAAGATGTGCGAGCACATGTGCTGGGCGTGCGCCGCCGACGGCGCAATCTTGGAATACGCCCGCGCCGCGCGGAGGCCGAGCGGCGCGTGGATCGGATCGTCGTAGGAGTGAATCAAGTAGTGCGCGATGCCCGGATGCTTCGGGTGGGACGGAAACCACGGCTCGAGGATCGCCGCCGCGCGCATGTAGATGGCGAAGTCGCGTCCCGCGTGCGCCGTGCCGAGGAGCGCCACGGCCGTCAACGCCGCGGCGTCCACGTCGTCCGCGTACTTGCGGCGGAGGCTGTCCATCGCCTCGGCGTAGGCGATGTCCCGCGCTTCCTTGGCGCCGTCGCCGTACAGCACGTCGATCGCGCGCAGGTAGTCCTTCTCACGATCGGTCTTCGCTTTAGCGAGTCGCGTCTCGGGGTTCGTGCCAAGCCGCTGGAGAATCGCGCGCGCCGCGGCGGCGTCCTGCTGCATCCACACGGGATGCGTGTGCGTGAGCGCCTCGCCCCAGTAGGCCATGGCGAAGTTCGGATCCGCCTGCTGGGCCTTGCGGAAGAGCTCGGCGGCCGGGCCGTACTCGAAGTTGTGCAGTTGCGCGAGCCCGGTGAGGAAATCCTGCTGCGCCGCCGCAGCGCCGGAGTTGGGGAAGCTGACCTGGCCGACGCCCGGCCGCTGCGCTTCGGCACGGCCCGACAGGGCAAGGACGCACACAACGGCGAGCAGCAAGCGGGTGGCATGGCGCATATGTCGCGAATCATACACGCGGTTGCCTTGACACCCCCCTAGGCCCGGCGCATCATCCGGCAGAGACGAATCACTCCGCAATGGCGCGAATTATGACTCGCTTCGCGTTGTCGCTGGCCCTGGCCATTCCCGTCGCGCTCGGCTCGGCGGCCGCCGACGGCGACAAGATCTTCGGTCTCACGAAGCTCCACAAGATCAGAGTGGAGCTGTCGTTGGCGGAGTGGAACGTCCTGCAGACCAGCACGCCGCGGGGCGCCGGCGGCGCCCGCAGCACCAACTACAGCCAGCCCGACGGGCGCCTGATTCACATCGGCGGCGGGTTTGGCGGGTTCTTTCCGTGGGCGCGCGCGGACATCCGCGTCGGCGACCTCGAGCTCAAGAACGTCGGGTTGCGCTACAAGGGCAACCTCAGCTTTTCCCAGTCGTCCGCGGCGGCGCCGCTTCGCGCCAGCTTCAAGCTGAAAGTGGACGCGTACGGCGCCAGAGGCAGTTGGGACGGCGAGAAGACGCTGAACTTCGCCGCCGGCGTGGTGGATACGTCCGGCATGCGCGAGGCCATCGCCTTCGCGCTGTTTCGGGCCGCAGGCGTTCCGACGCCGCGCACCGCGTATGCCGAGCTGGTGTTCACGGTCCCGGGGATCTACCAGGAGACCTCGGCCGGTCTCTTCACGATTGTCGAGGAGGTCAACAAGGCGTTCCTCAGGCGGGTCCTCCCGCCCGGCGCCGGCTTGCTTTTCAAGCCCGAGGGGCTGCGGGGTGGAATTCAATCTCTGGGAGACAGCTGGGCCTCATACGTCGCGACGCTGCGGCCGGACCGCGACGCGACCCCGCAGGAACAGCAGCGAGTGATGGAGTTCGGCCGGCTCATCTCGCAAAGCGACGTCGCGTTGTTCCGCGCGAAGATTGGCGCCTACCTCGACGTCGACGGATTCCTGCGCTACCTCGCCGTCAACGCGCTCATCGAGAACTGGGACAGCTACCTGGGCGGCGCACACAATTTCTACCTCTACCTGGATCCCAGGGACGACAAGTTCCGGTTCATTCCGTGGGACGAAGACCTCTCAATGGGCACTCGCGGGATGGGCTCGGGCCAAGGCTTTGACATCATGAAGCCGTACCGTGGCGACCAGCCGCTGATCTACTGGTTGCTCGACGATCCCGCCGTCACCGCGCAGTACCGAGCCATCGTCCGCGATCTCGCGGCGAACGTCTTCACGCACACCGCCCTCATGAACATGGTCGACAGCCTGGAGAAGGTCGTCGTGGGCCGCGGCGCCTCTCCGCGGGACTATCTGGCGAACCGCGCGGCCTATCTGAAGCAGCTCGTGGCCGGCTGGGGCGGGAAATAGGGCTCAGGCCGTCGTGACGTCGATTTCGCGGTCCGGCACGCTGGCCTTGTATTCCTCGAGCGCCTTGAACAACGGCTGCAGGTCGGTGAAGACGTTGCCGACCAGCGTGTCGACGATCAGCGAGTTCAAGTGCGGATACACCTGTAGGAACTCACGAAAGCTGAACGACAAGTCGTAGAAGGCGCGGACGAGCTGCCGAAAGCTCATCACCGCACGCCGCTGCCGCGCGTAGTAGTCGTCGAAATGCGCCGCCGTCAGATCGCCCGTCGCGAGCCCCGCGTGGATGGTGTCCGCCGCCATCTCGCCGCTCTTGAGCGCCAGGAAGACGCCGGTCGAGAAGAGCGGATCCAGAAACGCGAACGCGTCGCCGACCAGGCAGAAGCCGTCGCCGCCGATCTTCTTTGAGTGGTAGGAGTACTCGCCGGTGACCCGCACCGGCTCGACCTGCTTGCCGATCTTGATGTGATCGCGGATCCAGACGCAGGCCTGGGCCTCGCGATGGAAGATCACGTCCGGGTCGCGCGTATCCCGATAAAGGTAACCGGGCTCGCCGACGACGCCGACGCTGACGATGTTCGAGTGCATCGGGATGTACCAGAACCACCCCTTCTGCGGCACGTAGGCGACCGTCGTCGCGCCCTCATCTAATCCTGGATCCCGCAGCGCGCCCTCGTAGTAGCTCCAGACCGCGATTTTGTTCAGGTCCGCGTCGCGGTCCTTCCAGCCGAACTTGCGCGAAAGCAGTGAGTCGCGGCCCGAGGCGTCGACGACGAACTTCGCGCGCAGCTCGACGCCTTTCGCGCCGTCCTTGACGTCGGCGCGGACGCCGACGACGCGCGTGCCCTCCATGAGGACGTCGCGCACCGAGACGCCGACGCGCACCTCGACGCCCTTCTTCCGGGCGTTGTCGAGGAGCATCGCGTCGAACTCGCCGCGCCACACCTGCCAGGTCTGCGAGCACTCGTGCTTGATGGTCTGGAAAAAGTAGAACGGCTGCGAGACCTTGCCGGTGATCGAAACGAACTGGACGCTGTATTTCTTCGGGCACGCGGACCGTTTCAGCCAGTCGACGACGCCGAGCCGGTTCAAGGTGAACCAGGTGTAGGGGATGAGCGACTCGCCGATGTGGTAGCGCGGAAAGGCCTCGCGTTCGAGGAGCAGCACGCGATGGCCGTACTCGGCGAGCAGCGCGCTCACGGTCGAGCCCGACGGCCCGCCGCCAATGACGATGACATCGTGGTCAGAGTTAGTCGCCACCGAAAGTCTCCAGCAGAATGGAGGCCGGGTCTTTAGACCCGGCCGCATTGGCGGGGCTGAAGCCCCGCCCTCCATCAATCCCGTTGTGTCTACGTGTATCTCACTCCCACATGTTCCGGCAAAAAGAATCTTTGCAGCAACATGTCCACGCGCAGGAGCCCGTCGCGGGTCAGCGCGATCCGGTCTCCGTCACCCGCGGCCAGGAAGCCGTCGTGCGCGAGCGACTGCCACGCGTCCACGAAGCGGGCGCGGATATCCACGCCGAACTTGCCCGCGAAGTAGCTCGGACGGATGGCGCCGCGCTTGAGCTGCAGGATGACTTCCCGAATGAGACGCTCGTCGGGCGAGGGCCGATAGGCGCGGCCGAGCGGCAGTTCGTTCCCATCGATCGCAGCCAGGTAGGTCTCCCACGTGTCCAGATTCTGGACGTGCACGCCGTTCACGTGGCCGAAGGACGCGACGCCGAGGGCGGCGAGGTCCGCGCCCTGCCAGAGGTGGTCGCGGTACAGGAACGTCGTCCGCGCCGGGTCCTTCACCGCCGTGTAGGCGCTGCCGATCGTATAGCCGGCCTGTTCGAGCGCCTCGAACGCCTCAGCCACCCAGCGGCGCCGGGTGTCCCAGCTCGCGACCTTCTGCTCGAACTGGTGCGTGCCGTGCAGGAGGTCGGCGCTGATCGTCGTGTTGAACGGCAGCTCCATCGGGTAAATGGTCACGCTGTCGGCGTCGAGGGCGAGCGTGCGCTTGATGCACGCCTGCCAGTTCGCGTCTGTCTCGCCCAGCATGCCGGCGATGAGGTCGATGTTGATCTGCGGGAAGCCGATGGTGCGCGCGTAGGCGAACGACTTGGCGATCTCCGGTGACCGGTGCGCGCGTCCGTTCAGCTCCAGCACCCGATCGTCGAAGTTCTCGACGCCGAGGCTCAGCCGCGTGACGCCGGCGCGCCGGATGGCGTCGAGCTTGGCCTCCGAGATCGTCCCGGGCTCGCACTCGAATGTGACCTCCTGGGTGGACGTCCACGGCGCGATCGCCGTAAGCCGAGACACGAGCGATTCGAGCTGCTTCGACGACAGGAACGACGGCGTCCCGCCACCGACGTAGACGAAATCGACTGGCCGGTCCGCGATGGCAGGCTGCGCGCGGAGCAGCGCCCACTCGCGGACGAGCGCGTCCAGGTACGCATCGACCTGCTGCGCGTTCTTGTTGGTGTACACGCGGAAGTAGCAGAAGTGGCACCGCTTCCGGCAAAAGGGAATGTGCAGGTACAGCCCGAGCGGCACGCCGGCCGCCGGCCGCGTCGCCAGCGCCGGGCGGGCATCGCGCGCCACGGCTTCAGGCGTCCAGACGGAGAAGGGCGGGTAGTTGGCGACGAAGTAGCTGCCGACGTCGGGTTCGGCCAGGCTGGCCGCGCGCGCTTCAGTCATCTCTTCTGATTATTGATTGAGCAGGCAGTTTGCCGCGTGCCCAAGGCTCTATACTGCTTGAGGTTGCCTTTTGTTTCGCCCCGGGGCCCAGGCCCTGCCGGCGCGCTTGCCCGAAACTGAACACGTGAGAATATCCACAACACTCCGCCACGCGTTTCTAATGTTGGTCCTGGGGACCGGCTTGGCGTCCGCTCAAACGACGGCGACGCTCGTCGGCACGACGGTGGACGCAACCGGCGGACGGCTACCGGGCGCCAGCGTCACCCTCAAGAGCGATGAGACGGCCGCGGTGCGCATGGCGGTGACGGACGATCAGGGCCGCTTCGCTTTTGCGGGACTGGCGGCGGGTGTGTACTCGGTTCGGGCGGAGTTTCCAGGGTTCCAGCCGCTCGTCCGTCGGGGCGTGCGGCTGACCGTGGCCGAGCAGGTGTCGTTGACCTTGACGCTCGAAGTGGGGGCCGACTTTGTCCTCGACGTCGTCGGCGTGCCGCTGCTCAACACGCGCAGCTCCGAACTCAGCTTCCTGGTCGACGAGCGCACGATGGCCCGTATTCCCCTCAACGGGCGCAACTACACCGATCTCATGTCGCTCCAGCCCGGCGTGAATCTGTTTCCGCATCGGGACAACGGATCGGTCGTCGCGCACGGCCTGGCGATGAGCGTCAACGGGCAGGATCCCCGCGCCAACGTGTACCTGCTCGACGGCACGCTGCTCAACGACTTCACGAACGGGCCGGCCGGCAGCGCGGCCGGCACCGCGCTCGGCATGGAGACCGTGCGCGAGTTCCGCGTCGAGTCCAATTCCTACAGCGCGGAGTTCGGGCGCGGCGTCGGCGGCCAGGTCAACGCCATCACGAAATCGGGCACGAACCGGACGACCGGCAGCGTGCTCGAGTTCCATCGCAACGAGGCGCTCGACGCGCGGAACTACTTCGACGTCGGGCCCAAGCCCGATTTCACCCGCAATCAGTTCGGGGGCACGCTCGGCGGGCCGATCCGCCAGAATCGCCTGTTCTACTTCGTCGGGTACGAGGCGCTGCGGGAGGCGCTCGGACGCACTGTCGTGACGACCGTGCCGGACGACAACGCCCGGCTGGGCATCCTGCCGTCCGGCCCGGTGACGATCGATCCGGCGGTGCGGCCGTTCCTCGAGGAGTTTCCGCGCGCCAACGGCGAGAGCCTCGGCGGGGGATTGGCGCGATACACGTTTCCGTTCGAGCAGAAGTTGGACCAGAACTTCTTCCAGGCGCGGCTCGATGCCATGCTCGGCGAGGGCGTTCAAGTGTTCGGCCGGTACACGATTGACGACGCGGAACAGCGGCTGCCGACCGACTTTCCGCAGTTTCCGCGGGCCTTCGTCTCGCGCAATCAGTTCTTCACGGCGGAGTTCCGCCAGGTGCTCGCGGGCTCGATGTTCCATGCGGCGCGGGTCGGCTTCAGCCGCACGCGCATCGGCCAGACGGTTGAGGCCAACACCTCGCAACCGCTGCCGGTGTTCGTGCCGGGCCGCCCCTTCATGGGCGCCATCGACATCGGCGGCCTGCCGCGCTTCGGTCCGCAGTCGTCGGCCAACGTGCGCCTGAACCAGGACGTCGACGCCCTGCAGTACGACTTCGCCGGGTCGTTCGGGCGCCACCTCGTCAAGTCCGGCATGCTCGTCGAGCGGTACGGCGCCGACGAGTCCAACCCGACGTTCAGCCTGGGCATCTTCCGGTTCGCGAGTTTGACGACGTTTCTGCGCAATCAACCCGCGCAGTTCATCGGCCTCACGCCGAACGGCGACATCAACCGGCACTGGGACTGGACGCTGTACGGCCTGTACGTCCAGGACGACATCGCGTTGACGTCCGACATCACGCTGAACGCGGGCCTGCGGCTGGAAGGTACGACGATGCCCGTGGACACGGGCGGCCGCGACGTGAACATGCCCGACCTGCTGGCGCCGGCGCCGACGAGCGGCCCGCTCTACCGGAATCCCGGGCCGTCGCTCTCGCCGCGTGTGGGCGGCGTGTGGAACATCGGCGGGTTGGGCCGCACCGCCGTTCGGGCGGGCTACGGGCTCTACGTCAACACCAACAACCAGCAGAACCTGATCGTCACCGTCACGAACCCGCCGGCGACGCCGCGCGTCGTGATCGCCAATCCGACGTTCCCGAATCCGCCCTTCGAGCGGGCCACCGGTATTTCCGTGCGGCCGATTCAGTACGACATCGAGTACCCGCACGTGCAGATGTGGAACGTGAACGTCCAGCAGGAGTTCTGGCGCGATTGGGCGGTGACGCTGGGGTACGCGGGTTCGCGCGGCACGCACCTCTGGCGCAACTCGGATCGCAACATCCCGACGCCGGCGACCCTCGCGGACGGAACCCTGTTCTTCGCCGCCGGCCTCCCGCGCCCGAACACGAATTTTTCGGCGATTGAAGTGAAGTCGAGCGACGGCGACTCCTGGTACAAGGCGCTCATCGTCGACGTCCGGAAGCGATGGAGCGGCGGTTTGCAGATGCAGTCGTCGTACACCTGGTCCAAGTCCGAGGACACGACGCAGAACTCCACCTTCTTTTCCGATTCGACGACCGCGACGACCTCGGCCATGCCGGAGTTCATTGAGGGCTACAACAAGGGCCTGTCGGACTTCCACGCGGCGCACAACTGGGTGATGAACTTCGTCTGGGACGTGCCGCGGGTCGAGTCGCTCGGCCGCGTCACGGGCGCGCTGCTCAACGGCTGGCGCCTGTCGGGGATCGTCAGGATGCGGAGCGGCAGCCCCTTGACGCCGATGCTGCAGACCAACCGGTCGCGGTCGCTCTGGT
>JANOGJ010000125.1:0-5034 GCA_031405995.1 Acidobacteriota bacterium | reverse complement strand
CCAGGGCATAGCGAGCGCGCATGTACGGCCGCGTTTCAATCAAGCCCCAGAAGTGGCCGGTCTGCGTGTCGAAGCCCTCCGATCCCAGGGCGCGCTCACCCGCGGCCACGGCCTCGCGATACAAGGGGAGCGCAGCGGCGGTCCCTGGGGCTCGATCGCCCAGGATCGACCAGGCGTCCGCGCAATCGCGCGAGATCGCCAGCGCGCGCCGCGCCAGATGAACCTGATGCCGACCTCTTGCCTCCATGGCGGCAAAGGCGAGTTCCTGGGCCTGCTCGAGCGGCGTCGGCGGCGGCGCGTTCGGATCCCGCGCGGCGCGGGCTTCCGGTGGCGCGCTCACAATGGACTCGATGATTCGCCTGGCCTCTTCGATCGACGTCGCACCGCTGGCCTCAATCGCCCGGCGAGCCTTCTGCATGGCCTGCTCCAGGTGCATGCGTGCGCCGAGAGGCGAGGGCCTCGCCGGACCCGCAGTGGCCGCAGGCCCGGCGTCTGCACCGATCGCGTCGAGCAGCCGCGGCAGTGAGAGCCGCACGTCCAGGGGACCCGTGGCGGTCTCGACCCGGCGCGGCGACCGGCAGGTTGTGATCAATCCACGCATCGACATCGCCGAATGGCAACCAGTCGAGGGGATCGAAACTCAACACCCAGACCAATGGCTTACGGCTGTGTCGCGTAGGTGGATCGGTGAGGAACCGCTCGAAGTGCTGTCGCGACGCAAAGAAGGTCAGTCCGCGAACATCGCGCGTGGACCCGGTGACGATGACGTGCTGCAGAGCCGGGTCCACGAGGGGCTCTTCGACGGTCACCAGATCCTCATCCGGACTGAGGGCGTGCCAGACGTTCGCCTGGTAGAAGCGGGCCGCGGCCTCGGCGAAGCGTCGCAGACCCTCGGTGGTGACGCCAGGCGACTCGAGCAGGGGAGCCGGCAACTGCGCGCCTTCGCTCTGGTGCCTCTCGAAGGCGCGCAAGGCATCGCGTACATTCGGGAGGTCGCGCACCACGGCGATGGTCGTGTCGGGATCGGCGAGCGCGGCCCTGAGCTCCTCGGCGAGGCTCGCGTCGGTGACTTCGATCCGCGACGGCCTCCCCAGCAGCTCGCGGTCGTATTTTTTTGCAAAGTCCAGCAACCCGCGCAGCGCCAAATCCACGCCGGCGGTGTGCGGGGCCTCTTCGGGTTTCACCCACACCAGTCCCGTGCGCGTACTGAACCAGAACACGCCACGCGGGCGATACGGCGGGTCGTCATCCTTTTCCTGAATCCACATGGGCAGTCGGACGATGCCGCCCTGCCAGACATCGGCACTGCGCACGGCGAGGCGCTTGAAACGGGCGAGCTCAAGAGGGGGGATGCCCACGGCGGGATCGTGCCATAGTCAGTGTCGTCGCGCACAGGGCGCACGTGGCAGTCGAGGCAATCCGAGCCATGCGGCAGGATACCGCCGGCGTTGGTTCGAGCTTTGGTGAGCGTCGGGCTCATCGACCCGCGCGCGTTGACGTCTCCGGCTTGACGATGGCATCGTCGTCCCGCGAGATCCCAACGCCCCATGAGCATTTACGCGACGCTGTGGCATCTCCAGTTTCCGCGAGACGGAGAGTCGCATCTTGGCTGCGAGTGGGTGGACGTGCTCGCTCAAGGCGTGCCGGCATTCATCGGCACGCCGACGCGCGGCTACGGCTACGAATCCGGCGATCCCTTCGAGTCGTTCCTTCCTCCCTCGCTCCGAATCGGCGAGGGCGTGTCCGAAGACGACCTGCGAGCTGTGGTGTTCGTCGTGAGCACCGCAAGGAAGGGGACGTCGCGATCCAGCCAGGAATACGAATCGCCGCTTCTGGTGCTCACGGGCCCGGAGTACGCTGCGACGACGTTTCAATCGCTCCACGATCGATTGTGTGCGGCGCTGCGCGGGACCAGGCCGCGACTGGTCCTGGAGATCGTCCGGCCTGAGTCAACCACGACGCTCGTGTTCGAGGACGGATCAACCGCCGAGCGCGGACCGATCGCCCGGTGACCACGCCCTCCAGTCGCTGTGCTCAGCGAGGGCCGGGATCTGGAGGTGCGGTCGCTGGATCCTTGCTGGCACCGTCGGCTGACTGTTTCTCGCTCGTTTCAAAAAGGCGGCGCACGGCTTGACTCACTTGTTCCAGGCGTTCCGCCGACAAGTTACCGAGCTCTCGTTTGATCGCGATCGAAGAGACCGTCAGCAACCGGTGCGCCCTGACGATGGATCGCACGCGAAGCCCTGTCTGGCTAAAGTCCGAGTCGTCCGGATCGAGGGCGATGTCCGTGTCGAGGGGGTCATCGGGCTGGCGGCTGGTCACGAATGCCAGCACGACGTGGCGGTGCGTGCCAAGCGGTTCGGTCAGGCAGACGGCAGGCCGCGCCTTTTCCGCCGTGAGATCGTCGAACGGGAAGGCGACGAGAACGACCTTACCGCGCGTCATCGAACGGTTTGCCGTCCTCGAGGGTGTAGATGTCTTCTCCTGGCGCGTTCAGGAAATCGAAGCTGCCACCGTGTGCGGCTGCGCGCATCCAGTCCCGCTCGCTGAGCTCGTCCTCGTCGATTAAGATCAGCACGCGCACGCGTCCTGCGACACCAAGCGGGAGAGGCTCATCGAGAAGCACGCGCCGCTCGTGCTCGATCGTGCCGACCGCTTCGATGGCTTTCATCAATGGCCTCCTGGCTCCCGAACGGCTCCAGTATCCCACGGAGGCCGGAATGCGGCTGCCTCCGACGTGCTCGGCAGGCGGACGACTGTGACGCAAACTGTGACATGACCCCGTCGAAATACCCCTTGTTATGGCGATCGACGCCTTGCTACTGCGATCTACGTTCCTGCGCCAAGTCCCACGTCATCAATCACTTGGTCGCACTCCATCGCGCTCCATCACTTCTTCCGTTTTCTCCTGTTAACCGGAGGGTTGCTGGCCCGCCCCAGGTGCGTCAGCGCGCAGGGGGTCCTGTGCCGTTGGGCGGAAGCGGCCGCCGCGTGATAGGTTACATGTAACCGAGACACCGACCATGCCGACCGCCGTCAAGTCATCCCGCGAGAAGGTCCGCGCTCATCGAGTCCGCATGCGCAGGAAGGGCATGCGCCTCATCCAGATGTGGGTGCCCGATGTTCGCTCGAAGGCGTTCAAGCGGCGGGCGCATCTTGACTCTCTCGCTGTCGCCAAGAGCCGGCACGCCAAGGACGATCAGGACTTCGTGGACGCCGTGAGCGTCTGGAAGTTCGAGTGAGGCGCGGCGAGATTTGGACGTTGGCCGGTGGTCTGCACTACGCAGGCAAGCCGCGCCCTGCCGTCATCCTGCAAGACAATCGGTTCGACGCGACCGACTCAATTACGGTGTGCCCGTTCACGACTGACATCACTGACGCCGACGTGATGCGGCTTCCGATGGAGCCGAACGAAACGAACGGCTTGCGGGCGCCCTGTCGACTAATGGTCGATAAGATCGTGACTGTGCCCAAAGATAAACTCGGCCAACGAATCGGACACCTGGAGGCTGCCGATCTGGCCCGCGTCGGGCGCGCCGTCATCGTCTTCCTTGGCGCGGCCGACGTCCGTGGCTGAGCGCCAGAACCGGGCACCTCTTGTGGCCTACCGCTTCTTCTTCTCAGCCGTGCGCAACTTTCCCGCTCCCGCGTGCGCGCGCTCGAGTTCCGCGATGTCGAGCTTCTTCATCGGCAGCAGCGCTTTCATGACGCGGTCGCGCTTGTCCGGAGTCTTGTCGTCAACGAGCTTCTCGAGCGCGGCCGGCACGACCTGCCAGGACACCCCGAACTGGTCCTTCAGCCAGCCACATTGAACTTCCGAGCCGTCTTCCGACAACTGTTGCCAGAGCGTGTCTAACTCCTTCTGCGTCTCGCATTTGACGACGAACGACACCGCCTCGTTGAACCGGACGACCGGACCGCCATTCAAGCCCATGAACTCCTGTCCGTCGATCGTGAACCGTACCGTCATGACGCTGCCCTTCGGGCCGGGTCCCGCTTCGCCGTAGTGCGTCGTCTGGAGGATCTTGGAATTCTTGAACAGCGAGGTATAGAACCTCGCCGCGTCTTGGGCCTGGGTGTTGAACCACAGGCACGGCACGATCTTCTGCATCACACGCTCCTACTGCGAGCCAGTTTATTACGGCTTCGCGTCTTTCCAGTTCTTGCCGATGCCGACGTCGACGGTCAATGGAACGTCGAGCGTGAAGGCGCGTTCCATGACGTCGCGCACGAGGTCGGCGATGTGCGCGGCCTCCCCCTCAGGCGCCTCGAACAGCAGCTCGTCGTGGACGGTCAGGATCATGCGCGCGGGCGCCTTCCGGGCGGCGTTGTCCTTGGCCAGCGCCGCGCTGACGTCGATCATCGCCTTCTTCAGCACGTCGGCGGCCGTGCCCTGGATCGGCATGTTGACCGTCTCGCGCTCGGCGGCCATGCGGATCATGCCGTTCTTGCTCGTGAGCTCCGGCACGAGCCGGCGCCGGCCGGTGATCGTGCGCACGACGCCGGTCGTGCGCGCGTCCGCCAGCACGCGATCGATGAACGTCCGCACGGCGGGGAAGCCGGCGAAGTAGGCGTCGATGAACGCCTGCGCGGCCTGCTGCGGCACGCCGATGTCCTTGGCCAGCGTGAACGCGGTCTTGCCGTAGAGCAGCGCGTAATTGATGATCTTCGCGCGCCGGCGCAGCTCGTGTTTGTCGAGGCCGCTCGCCGCGCCGAAAACCCGAGAGGCCGTCTGGTCGTGGATGTCCACTCCCTGCTTGAACGCCTCGACGAGGGCGGCGTCGCCCGACAGGTGCGCGAGCACCCGGAGCTCGATCTGCGAGTAATCGGCGGACACCAGGACGAAGCCGGGCTCGGCCACGAAGGCGGCGCGGATCTCGCGTCCGAGCGGCGTGCGAATCGGGATGTTCTGCAGGTTCGGGTCGCTGCTCGAGAGCCGGCCGGTGGCCGCGACCGCCTGGTTGATCGTCGTGTGCACGCGCCCGGTCTCCGGGTTCACAAGTGCCGGCAGCGCGTCCACGTAGGTGCCCTTCA
>JANOGJ010000124.1:0-1999 GCA_031405995.1 Acidobacteriota bacterium | reverse complement strand
TTTTTGTGGCACCTTCACCAGCGCGCCTGACTATGAAGGTGCCACAAAAAACGAGTCCCGACCTCGTTTTGCCTCGTTTTCCTCGCCTAGGGGTGGATCACAATGAATTCGAACGTCAGCTGAAACGGCGTGGGGTTCGGGGCCGGGATCTTGCCCACGTCGTAGATGCGGGCGCAGAGCGTGCCGGCGCCCCCGACGTTGCCGGCCACGACCGAGCCGGGCAACGCGTTGTCGTTGGCGATCACGATCTGGCACGCGGCGCCATCCCACACGCCGAGGCTGAGGCCGACCGCGATCGTGGCGTCGGGGTTGACGACCGTGAGCCGCGCGGTCGCCAGACCGGCGGCCTTGGTCGTGAAGGTGAACGACACGGCGCCGTTCTGGCCGACGGCGCCCGCAAACGTCTCGGAGATCGTCGGCGCGGGATCCGGGTTGGTCGGCGTGATCGGCGTGTCGCCCGAATCACACGCGCCTGAAGCGACCGCGACCAGCGCGGCCAGCAACAGCGGTCGAAGTATTGTTCTGCCCATCCCTGTTCCCCTCCGGAACCGTGACTCGTCCTTTTAGAACTAGAACGTCGTGCCCACCGCGAAGCGGAACGTGAACCGCTGCTGCGGGAGCAGGTTGTTGTTGAACACGCCGCGGCGTGACGGATTGTAGGCCGTGATCAGCCGGAACGGCACGTTCAGCACCGGCATGAAGAACCGCAGCTCGACGCCCGTGGACGTCTTGAACGCCGGCGTCCTGCCGATGACCTCGATGCGCGGGCCCGGCGTCCCGCCGATGGGCGTCAGCAGACCGCCCTGGTTGATGAACCCCGTCAGCAGCGGAGGGTCCGGGAAGATCTGCTGCGTCACGGGCTCGTTCCACCGGAACCGCTCGCCGATGTCGCGCACCTGGCCGGCGTCGTAGAAGAACAGCAGGCGCACCGGGCCGGCGATATGGATGTAGTACTCGGCGTTGAAGAGCAGCGACTTGTTGCCGCCGGTCACGAGCCTCGAGACCTCGTCGCGCGGACCGACGCTGCGGATGTCGAAGCCGCGGATGTTGTATTCCCCGCCCAGGAAGAACTTCTCGAAAATCGGCAGCGTCGTCGTCTGGCCGAACGGACGGATGTACTGGCCCTCGAACCGGAGCCCGAGCGACATCCGCGGGGAGATGAACGTGAGCGGCGTGTACCAAATCGCCTCGACACGCCCCTGCGTGTACGACGTGTTCCCGCCGAGACCGGCGAACTCCATGCCGGCGCTGATCCGCATGCCGTCGGTCGGAAAGATCGGGTGGTTGACGGTGTTGAACACGACGCTCGGCGTGACCTTGCTGACCGTGCGGCGGCCGCCCAGGTCGATCAGCAGCGACTCTCGCAGCGTGGGGCTCGCCGCCAGCACCTCGGGCGAGATGTACGCCGGCGACACGTCGAACACGCGCACCTGCTCGTAGCTGTACCCGGTGAAGAGCCGGGTGTAGTCGGCGAGCGGCAGCCCGAGGACGATGTTGCCGCCCGTGGACTGCTGCGAGTACAGGAGCGGGAAGAAGAACTGGCGGGTGTAGACGTCCGTGCCGAGCGTGATCGGCCGGTCCCACAAGTACGGCTCGCTGAACGAGAACTGGTACTGGCGCGCCTGCGACCCCTTCTGCAGCGTCACGCCGAAGGTCTCGCCGCGGCCCAGGAAGTTGGTTGTCTGATACGACAGCTGGCCGAAGAAGCCGTCGAACTGCGAGACGCCCGCGCCGAACGAAATCTGGTTGCGGTTCTGCTCCTCGAACTTGAGCTTGAGGTCGACGCGGTTGTCGATGCCGGGGGCCGGCGTGATGTCGATGTCGCCCGCCTTGCCCTCGAGCGGCTTGAAATAGCCGAGCTGATTCAGCCGCCGGATGCTCTCGGTGAGCGCCTCGGAGTTGAAGACGCTGCCCTCGTAGACGCGCAGCTCGCGGCGCACGACGTTGTCGCGGGTCGTGGTGTTGCCGAGGAACGTGATCCGGGTGACGAAGAACTGCT
>JANOGJ010000118.1:0-3212 GCA_031405995.1 Acidobacteriota bacterium | reverse complement strand
CGCGGCCGACGTGATCGTGATGCCGCGCTCCTGCTCCTGCTCCATCCAGTCCATCGTGGCTGCGCCCTCGTGGACCTCACCGATCTTGTAGGTGATGCCGGTGTAGAACAGGATGCGCTCGGTCGTGGTCGTCTTACCGGCATCGATGTGGGCCATGATGCCGATGTTACGAACGCGATCGAGGGCGATGGTGCGCGGCATGTGTTACCAGCGATAGTGGGCGAAAGCCTTGTTGGCTTCCGCCATGCGATGCGTGTCTTCGCGCTTCTTCACGGCGCCGCCGCGGAGGTTGGCGGCGTCCACGAACTCGTTCGCGAGCTTGTCTTCCATCGTGCGGCCGTCGGCGCGCTCGCGCGCGTAGCCGATGACCCAGCGAATCGCCAGCGACAGCCGGCGGTTCGGGTTCACCTCGATGGGCACCTGGTAGTTGGACCCGCCCACGCGCCGCGACTTCACCTCGAGGCTCGGCTTGACGTTGTCGATCGCCTTCTTGAACACCTTCAGCGGATCGTCGGCCGCCTTTTCCTTCACGATGTCCATCGCCTTGTACATGATCCGCTCGGCGGTGGAGCGCTTGCCCCCGCGCATGATCGTGCTGATGAACTTCGTGACCAGCTGACTCGCGTAGATCGGATCAGGCGGCACTTCGCGTTTGGCTACTTCTCTGCGTCGCGGCATATGACTCGCCTACTTCTTGGGGCGCTTTGCGCCGTATTTCGACCGCGCCTGCATGCGGCCGGCGACGCCCACCGCGTCGAGCGTGCCGCGCACGACGTGATATCGCACGCCGGGAAGGTCCTTCACGCGGCCGCCGCGGATGAGCACGAGCGAGTGCTCCTGCAGGTTGTGGCCGACGCCCGGAATGTAGGTCGTGACCTCGATGCCGTTGGTCAGGCGCACGCGCGCGACCTTCCGCAGCGCGGAGTTCGGCTTCTTGGGCGTCTGCGTGAACACGCGCACGCACACGCCGCGCTTCTGCGGACTGCTCTGCAGCGCGGGGCTCTTCGTCTTGCTCAGCACGGCCTCGCGACCGTACCGGACCAACTGGCTAATCGTCGGCATAAGTCGTCTCGTCACTTGTGGACACGCGTCCACGCGCACCACGCTTGCGGCGCGCCTTCAAACCCCTATTGCTGTCTCGTCAGCATGGCGATCGGGGTGCTCCGCCAGAAGCGGCGC
This sequence comes from Acidobacteriota bacterium, assembly GCA_031405995.1. GTDB lineage: Bacteria > Acidobacteriota > Vicinamibacteria > Vicinamibacterales > SCN-69-37 > JANOGJ01. Next base: position 2,033 of record JANOGJ010000118.1, on the reverse strand, counting down.
GCCGATCGCGCGGAATCAGCCAGGAAGCTTGGACGCTTGGCCTGGACGCGGGCTTAGATAGGGTGTCCTAAGCCCGAAGAACCTTGCGAGAGTAACACGGCTGTAAGCGGCGGGGCAAGGGCGCCCCGAGCCCTTAGACGCCCGCTTTGGTCGTCCGCCAGAGCCAGATCCACAGCCCCACAGCTACCGGAATGGCCAGCCAGAGCGCCGGGAAGTCCCGAATCACCATCTGGGGTCCCCCGCCGAGGTTTCCCACGGAAAGCGGCACCAGACTCGCGAACACCGCCGCCCCCGTCAGCCAGCGCTGGCGCGCTAGCCGGCCCCGCACCCCGGCAATCATGGTCTTGGCCGGGTCGGCCGGGCGCCCATCAGGCGCCCCGGCGCCGAGCGTCCGCCTGGTGGCCGCGTCGGCGCGTTGCAGGAGTCGCGAGAACTCGGCGTCTTTCGCGAGAAACCCGTCCACGAGCGCCCGGGTGTCCGCGCTGACCTCGTTCGCCTCGTAAAGAGGCCACACATCAAGAATCACGTCGCGTGTCACGTTCATGTTCGCTCTCCAGTCTGTCCGGTGGCGAGGATCAGGCGACGCCGGGCCCGGTGCACCCGCACCCGAGCCGTGGCCGCCGATATGCCCAGCGCCTGACCGATGTCCTCGTAGGCCACGTCCCCGTCCACCCGCATGAGCAGCGCGGTCCTGTCGTCGTCGTCCAGCTCCGCGAGCGCCGCGGTCAGCCGCCGGACCTCTTCGCGCTGCACGGCCTGTTCGTCCGGCGCGACGGCCTGCGTCACGACGTCGTCTCGGATCGGCTCCATCACACGTCCCCGGCGATGCGCGCGCCGGTGCAGATTCCGGACGATGGTGAAGAGATAGGCGCGTACGGTCTCCGTCCGAATCGGCGAGCTCGTGGTCCAGAGGCGCACGAACGCCTCCTGGGTCAGGTCGTCCGCCTGGCTCGCGTTCCCCGAAAGGTGCCGGGCGAAGCGTCGCACCGCCTCGGCGTGGTGCTCCCAGACCTCGGCGAGTGCGTCCATCGGTCTCAGTGGATAGTCCGCAGGGTCCGGATTGTTACAGCGGCGCCGGGATGGCGCCCGGGCCCTCTCACCGGGCGCACCCTCGCGTCTCGTCGAGCATCGCGCCAAGCGAGTTGATGAAGTTGCTGCCGCGGCCGCCCCCTCCCCCGCCTCCACCACTCGACGAGCGAATGAACGTGCTCGATCCGTCGAGCGGGAGCGCGGCGACGTTCTGGCAAAAGGCGCCCCACTGGCCGTCCTGCACGAGGTACTGCTCGACGTTGGATAGATAGAACGCGCCGACCGTGGCGCCACGCGCCTTCAGGTACTCGCCGATGCCGCGAAGGGCCTTCGGGCCGCCGAAGTCGCCGACGACGGGCACGACGAGGTTGCGGGCGTGGAGATCCTTCAGCGCCGCAAAGCCGGCTTCGGTCGCGAGGTAGCTCCGCGTCACGCCGGCCGAGTCGGTCGCCGTCATGAGGTCCGCGTACGACGGCGACGGGCGCACGTAGAACCCGTTGGCGTAGAACGCCTGATAGATGACCTCGATCCCTTCCACGTCACGCGCGGGCAGCGGAAGGGCGCGGACTTTCATCAGCCGGTCCTTGATGGCCGCCAGCGTCTTGGCGTGGAGCGGCTGGCTCGTCGCGGACGAGGCGAACGCCGTGAAGATCTCGGACGCGGTCGACGCGGACCCGAGGCCGGGCGGCCTTGGCTTGGCAAACAGCATCGACACGAAGTCGGCCCGGTCGGCCGCCAGCTCGAAGATCGCCTTGTACATGAGCTGCAAATCGAGATTGCCCCGCCGGATGTCGAAGATGATCGCCATCTTCGGCCGCAACGCGGCCATGTACGTGAAGTTCTGCTCGGGTCCGACGCCGAGATACACGCCGCCCGGCTTCACGCGCGCGACGAGATCGGGAATCACGTGCTGGAACCAGAGTTCGTTGGACGTGAGGTTCGTGATGTCGGCGGAACGGAAGTAGCCGCCCGGCTCGGAGGCGTTCTGGCTGAGCGTCCAGAAC
>JANOGJ010000115.1:0-3166 GCA_031405995.1 Acidobacteriota bacterium | reverse complement strand
ATGAAGGGGCCGACGCGCTTGATGCCCTTGGCGCGCAGCGTGTCGGCGGCCCAGACCTGGTTGAAGCTCGACGCGCCGCCGGAGCCGGCCACCAGCCCGGCGCGCGGACTCGATACCCGCTCGGGCGTCAGCCCGGCCTGTTCGATCGCCTGTTTCATCGACAGGTAGGCGTACGCCGCGGCGTCACCCATGAAGCGCAGGGTGCGGCGGTCGACCAGGGCTTCGCACCGAGCAGGGACAAATCATCCGCATGAAGACCGGCGACCTCCGGCCGATCGGCCGCGACACGCAGGGCGTGAAGCTGATGGATCTGGCGGAAGGCGACCGGCTCGTCTCGATGGCGACGCTCACCGAGCCGGAGTAAGACCGGCGTACTTCGCCATCAGCTTCTTCGTTCCCACATCGGCAAAGCGCACGGTGACCTTGAAGTCGTCGCCGTGGTCCTCGACGTCCAGGATGGTCCCGAGTCCGAACTGGCGATGGCGGACGAGCATGCCCTTGCGGACGCCCGACGCCGACTGGTCTTCCTCCTCGTACGCGAACGCCGGCGCCTTCTCGGCGGTGGCGGCGCGCGTCCCGCCCGGCCGGCGCGCGTAGGGATTCCGGCGCTCGTAGGGCGCGCTCTGCCACCGCGGCGCGGAGACCGGTTCGATCCGCTCCATCAGGTGCGCCGGGATCTCGTCGAGAAACCGCGAGGGTTCGGTCGACTGGTACTCGCCGAAGATGCGGCGCCGCGCGGCGCTCGTCAGCACCAGCCGCTCGCGCGCCCGCGTCAGGCACACGTAGCAGAGCCGCCGCTCTTCCTCGACGTCCTCTTCGTCCTCGGTGGCGCGCGAGTGCGGGAAGAGGCCTTCTTCCATGCCGGCGACGATGACCAGCGGAAACTCGAGGCCCTTGGCCGCGTGCATCGACATCAGCCACACGCGGGCCTCGCGCGTGCCGTCCTCCTCGTCGACGTCCGAGAGGAGCGAGAGCCGGTCGACGAATCCGTTGAGCGTCGGCTCGCTCTCGTGCGACTCGAACTCGCGCGCGGCGGAGACCAGCTCCATCAGGTTCTCGACGCGGGCCTCGGCGTCCTCGCTGCGCTCGTCGCGCAGCGCCTGCAGGTAGCCTGAGCGCTCGAGCACCAGGGTGATCAGGGCCGACACGCCGGCGCGGCCGGTCTCCTCGCCGAGGGCGACCATGACGTCGCGAAACGCCTTCAGCGCCTGGAGGGCGCGCGGCGACATCTGGCGCGCGTCGAGCGCGACGAGCAGCCGCGCCCACAGCGACCTCGGCGCGGGCCCGGCTTCCGGGCTCTCGTGCAGCAGCGGCGTGTCCGCGTGGTCGTCGCCGATCGCGACGGCCTCGAGCGCGTCGATGACGCCCTTGCCGATGCCGCGCGCGGGCACGTTCACCACCCGCCGGAAGCTCACATCGTCGTGCGGGTTGATGAGGAGCCGCAGGTACGCCAGCGTGTCCTTGATTTCCTTGCGCTCGTAGAACCGGACGCCGCCGATGATGCGGTACGGCACGCTCTCGCGCATGAGGGCGTCCTCGATCGCGCGCGACTGGGCGTTGGTCCGGTACAGCACGGCCGTCAGGCCCTCGGAGGAAGCGGCCTGCGACTCGCGGATGACGCGCGTGATGTAGTCGGCCTCTTCGATCTCGTCGCCGGCCCGGATGGCGCGCACCAGCGCGCCGCCCTGCTGGTCGGTCCAGAGCCGCTTCTCCTTCCGGTTGCGATTGCGGCTGATGACCGCCGAGGCGGCGTCGAGAATGACCTGCGTCGATCGGTAGTTCTGCTCGAGCTTGACGATCTTCACGTCCTCGAAGTCGCGCTCGAAGTCCATGATGTTGCGTAAATCGGCGCCCCGCCAGCGATAGATCGACTGGTCCGGATCCCCGACCACGCAGAGATTGCGGTGGATCTCCGACAGCCGGCGGATCAGCAGGTACTGCGGCCGGTTCGTGTCCTGGTACTCGTCGACGAGGACGTAGCGGAACCGTCGCGCGTAGTGCTCGCGGATCTGCGGGTGGTTCTCGACGAGCTCGACCGTCTTGAGCAGGAGGTCGTCGAAGTCGAGCGCACCGGCGTCGGCGAGTGTCCGGGAATAGCGCTCGAAGATGCGGCTGATCTGCTGGTCGCGCAGGCTCCAGCCGGCGGCGTGCATGTCGGCCGGCGTCTCCATCTTGTTCTTCGCCTGGCTGATGCGGCTGAGGGCCGCGCGCGGCTGCACCATCTTCTCGTCGAGGTCGAGCGCCTTCATCGCCTGCCGGACGACGGAGATCTGGTCCGACGAGTCGTAGATCACGAAGTCACGCGAGAGTCCGAGGGCGGGCGCCTCGCGCCGCAGGAGCCGCGCCGACAGCGAGTGAAACGTCGAGAGCCAGATCTGGCGGCAGTCGTCGCCGACCAGCCGCTCGACGCGCTCGCGCATCTCCTCGGCCGCCTTGTTCGTGAAGGTCACCGCGAGGATTTCGTGCGGCGCCGCGAGCTGTTCCGCCACGAGGTGCGCCATCCGGTGCGCGATGACGCGCGTCTTCCCCGACCCGGCGCCCGCCAGGATGAGCAGCGGGCCCCCGGTGTGAAGCACGGCTTCACGTTGAGACGGGTTGAGCGAGGCGAGAAGATCCAGACCGTCAAGAATACCAGAGCGCTCCACGCGGCCTCAGGGCCTGATACGATTTCACCCGCCGCCGATGGCTCGAACCTTGTTTCAGAAAGTGTGGGACCTGCACGCCGCCCGGCGCCTGCCGAACGGCCAGACACAGCTCTACATCGGCCTGCACCTGGTCCACGAGGTCACGAGTCCGCAGGCGTTCGACGATCTCGACGCACGCGGGTGGCGCGTGCGCGCGCCGGGGCGGACGTTCGCGACGCTCGACCACATCGTGCCGACGGGCGTCCAACTGCGGCCGTTTGCCGACGGCCTGGCCGAGACGATGACGGCCGCGCTCGAGCGGAACTGTCGCGCGCACGGCGTCAAGCTCTTCGACCTGGCGAGCGGCGCGCAGGGCATCGTGCACGTCATCGGCCCCGAGCTCGGCTTGACGCAGCCGGGCATGACCATCTGCTGCGGCGCGACCGTCGAGGAGGTTATCAACGATAGGATGTCGAGGAAGCGAAGCGTCGCGGACGCAGCTGTTGTGGGTGGTGAGCTTGAAGATGCTAACCCCAACGACT
>JANOGJ010000055.1:0-1644 GCA_031405995.1 Acidobacteriota bacterium | reverse complement strand
GGGGCGCGCCGGCGTGGTCCACGCGCAACGCCGCCGCCGCCGACCTGAACGGCGACGGCAAGCCGGACGTCATCGCCGCGAATCGGCCCGGCCCGAGCTACGTCTGCCTGAACGACGGCCGTGGCGCGTTCCCGGGACCGTGCATCGCGATCCCCGCGCCCTCGGCCACCACCATCGCTCCGGCGGACTTCGATCGAGACGGCGCGATCGACCTCGCGATCCCGCATCGGGACGGCGGCCAGAGCCACGTCTATTTCAATGACGGGCGCGCCGGGTTCCCCAGAACCGCCGCATTCGGGCCCGCGACGTCAGCCGCGCGGACGGCGGCCGCAGGCGATCTGAACGGCGACCGCTGGCCGGATCTCGTCGTCGGTGATGAGCGGCAGGGCTCGTTCGTGTACCTGAACGACGGCAAGGGCGGACTCGGCGAACCGATGCTGATCGGCGCGAAGGCGCTCGTCCCGTACGCGATCGCGATCGCCGATATGAACGGCGACGGCAAGGCAGACATCGTGATCGGCCACGTCGAAGCGCCGGGCACCGTCTACCTCGGCGACGGAAGCGGACGGAAGTTCACCGAAGTGCGATTCGGCGACAACAAGGGCGCCGTCTACGGCCTCGCCGTCGGCGACCTGAATGGCGACGGACGGCCCGACATCGCCGCAGCCCGCAGCGACGCGCCGAACGTGGTGTTCTTCTCGAGAGGGCCGTAGGGCGCCCGGACATCTCGCACAATGTGTCACTTCGCGGATCTGGAAACGGTGACGATGGTTGCGGCCGGTCCCGAGGTGCGGGCGATCGGGTGGCTGGATCGTGGCCACGCGTACCCGACAGGCGACGCGCCGGGCGCGTTTCTCCAGCGTGTGGAGTCATTCGCCGCCCAATGGGACGACAGTACGCGCTTGCTTGGGCTTAATATCTTCTTAGGGTCGCACGGTTGCGGCTTCTGCAACGATGCCAGCGGCTTTGGCAACTTCGGCGTGCCGTCCGGCGACATCATTTTTGTGGCGCCGGAGCTTGTCGCTCACTATGTCAGGTGTCATCGCTACTTACCGCCAGCTGAGTTCGTTGCGGCCGTCATGGCAGCGCCCCTGCCTCGAACCGCCGAATACCGAGCCCTGGTCGAGCCCTTCATCGGACGACTGGAGCTGTCGCCGGAGGACGGACGGGTAGTCGGCGAACCAGACCGTGACGTGGACGCCCCTGGCGGCCGACGTTCGAGGAGGTCGGCGCCCTCGTGTTCGGAGCTGCGCTGGTGATCTGGTTCATCTGGAGGGGATCCTCGATGGTGAACACTCCCCAAGGCGTTGTTCTGTTCGTGGTCATCGTCGCCCTCGGACAGCAGTGGCATACGCAGCGCCTGCGAAGACGCGTTGACGCCCTCGTCAGGTTGCTCGAGCAGACTGAGGCGAGGCAGAAGGCCTGAACGGCAGCGCCCATGCACCATCACCTGCAGCTTGCGCTCGACGCGATCGATCGCACGACTGGCTCGCTCCCAACCGAGACGCTGAATCTTCGTGCCCCGGGCAAGTGGTCGATTGCCGAGACGCTCGAGCACCTGACGCTCGCGTTCCGGCGCGGTGCGGCGGGCTTCGCCAAGGTCGCCGAGTCAGGCGAGCCGCGTGCGACCAGGCCGACCTTCAA
>JANOGJ010000050.1:0-7972 GCA_031405995.1 Acidobacteriota bacterium | reverse complement strand
AACGTGTTCCTGAAGCCGATGGAGCCGGCGGTGCGCAAGACCATCGAGCAGGTCGTGGGCAAACGGTCGATGAACGCGGGTGTCGCCGGGCCCGAGCCGGTGGTCGCGACGCCGCCGGGCGCGCCGGGCACGCGCGGGGCGGGGGAGCGCTAGCATGATCACCCGCGTCGATTTCGCGACGATCGTCCCCGTCCTCGTCGTCACGCTCGCGGCCTGCGCGATCCTCCTCGCCGAGTCGATCCGGCGCAAGGGCGACGCGATGATGTTCGGCGCGCTCGGCATCATCGGCCTCGGCGGCGCCATTGTGACGTCGGTGATGCAGTGGAACCAGCACTACACCGGCTTCGGCGTCATCGTCGCCGACAACTACGCGCTCTTCTTCAACATCGCGATCTGCGGCATGGGCGTGCTCACCATCCTGCTGTCGTCGGGCACGGCCGCCCGCGATCACCTGCCCGAGGGCGAGTACTACGCCCTCATGCTGTTCTCGATCGTCGGCATGATGCTCATGGGCTCGACGACCGACCTGCTGGTCGTCTTCATCGCGCTCGAGATCATGTCGCTCGGCGTGTACGTCCTCACGGCGATCAAGCGGAACAGCGAGGCGGGCGCCGAGGCGGGCTTCAAGTACTTCGTGCTCGGCGGATTCTCCAGCGCATTCTTCCTCTACGGCATCGCCCTCATCTACGCGTTCGCGGGGACGACGAGGCTCGACGAGATCGGACGCCTGGTGGCGGCGCAGTCGCTCGAGCCGAACGTGCTGCTCGTGCTCGGCATGATCCTGCTCATCGTCGGCTTCGCCTTCAAGGTGTCGGCGGTGCCGTTCCACATGTGGGCGCCGGACGCGTATCAGGGCGCGCCGACGCTCGTCACCGGCTTCATGTCCACGGCGGTGAAGGCGGCGGCGTTTGCGGCGTTCCTGCGCGTGTTCCTGTCCGCGCTCGAGCCGCTCCGCGGGGAATGGGTGCCGATTCTCTCGGCCATCGCCGGCCTCACGATGATTGTCGGCACCGTGGTCGGGGTGGCGCAGACGAGCGTCAAGCGCATGCTGGCGTACTCGAGCATCGCGCACGCCGGCTACATCCTGGTCGGGCTGGTCGCGGCCAACGCCGCCGGCAAGGGCGCGATTCTGTTTTATCTCGTGGCCTACGCGGTCACGAACCTCGGCGCGTTCGGCGTGCTGGCCGCGCTCGCGACGAATGACCGCCCGCACGACGACGTACGCGACTTCGCGGGCCTCGGGCGCGAGCGGCCGGGCCTGGCGGCGATGATGACGGTGTTCCTGCTCTCGCTCGGCGGCTTCCCGCCGACGGTCGGGGTTATCGCGAAGTGGTACATCTTCGGCGCGGCCGTGCAGGCGAACCTCATTCCGCTCGCGGTGCTCGGCGTGCTCACCAGCGTCATTTCGGTCTTCTTCTACCTGCGCATCGTCGTGATGATGTACATGACGCCGGAGCGCGCGCCGGGCCACCGGCCGGCGATGCCGGTCGTGGTGCTGGCCGGCCTGCTCCTCGCACTGGCCGCGGTGTTCTACCTCGGCGTCCTGCCGGGCCAGCTCCTCTCGATCTCGGCCGAATCGGTCGCGTCGATCTTCTGACCTTTCCGTACGTAGCCGCAGGGCTTTAGCCCTGCGGTGTGTACGGCGGGCTAAAGCCCGCCGCCTACATCCGTCTGTAGCCGCCCCGCCGGTGTACTATCTGCCTGCCAGGAGTTGCGAATGCTTCTCTCACTGATCATCCCGGTCTACAACGAGGAAGAAGTCATTCCGCAGCTCCTCAAGACGCTCGATGCCACGATGGCCGAGCTGCCGTGTGAGTGCGAAGTCCTCTTCGTCGATGACGGAAGCCGGGATCGATCGGCGGAACTGCTGGCGTCGGCGGCCAGGCAGGATCCACGGATCAAGGTGATCGGTTTCAGCCGGAACTTCGGCCATCAGGTCGCGCTGACGGCTGGTATGGACTTCGCCCAGGGCGACGCGATTGTCATCATGGACGCGGACCTGCAGGATCCGCCGCACATTCTGAAGGACATGATCCGCCTGTATGACGAGGGATTCGACGTCGTGTCGGCGCAGCGGATCACCCGACACGGCGACAGCGCGTACAAGCGCCTCACCGCCAGGCTGTTCTACTGGATCATGCGCAAGGCGGTCGATCCCCGCATCATCCCTGAGGTCGGGGACTTCCGGCTGTTCAGCCGCAACGCGCTCATCGCCATCCGGGGATTCCGCGAGCAGCACCGCTTCATGCGCGGGTTGGTCGCGTGGCTGGGGCTGAAGGAGGTCACGCTTCCGTTCGAGCGCCAGGAACGCGCCGCAGGCACAACCCACTACTCGACACTTGCGATGATGCGTTTCGCCTGGACCGGCATCACGTCTTTCTCGGGATTCCCGCTGCGCCTCAGCCTCATGGCCGGTGTGTTTTTGACGATCGCCGGGTTCCTGTACTTCCTGCGCGCGCTCTACCTGGCGGTCTTCCTGAAAACCGCCGTGCAGGGCTGGACGTCGCTGGTGTTTCTGCAGGTCATGTTCTCCGGGGCGATCCTGATCGCAATCGGCGTGATTGGGGACTACATCGCGCGCATTTACGAGGAATCCAAGGGCCGGCCGCTCTACATCGTCAACGCCGCCGCCAACGTCTCGCTCGCCGACCGTCACGTGGACCGCGCGGTGATCCTCGCGCCTCGGCCGGACGACGGCGCCGGGCGGGCCTCCCGCGAGCGGAAGGTGACGTGACGGTCGACAAGATCGAACAGCAGCGCCAGCACTTCAACACGATCGCCGATCGGTATCACGCCGCGCGGCTGGGCGAGAACCACCTCTGTCTGAAGAAACTGATGTGGGGGTACTTCTTCCAGGACAAGCCTTACCTCGGCGTCGAGGGCATGAGCGTGCTGGAGCCGATGTGCGGCTACGGCGACGGCAAGCAGATCCTCGAGGCACACTTCGGCGTGCGGATCGACTACGAGGGGTTCGACTACAGCGACGAGGTCGTCGCGCACCTCAAGGCGCACGAGCCAGGCCTCAACGTGCACCAGCAGGACGTGACGACCTACCAGCCGGCACGGCAGTACGACCTCGTCATCGTCATTGGCGCGCTGCATCACGTCCCGGAACATGCGGGAGCGGTGATCAAGACCCTGGCGGGCGCGGTCCGGCCGGGCGGCTACTTTGTGAACTACGAGCCGACGCAGAACAACTGGCTGTTTCGGACCGTGCGGCGCGCGATCTACAAGCGCAACAGTCTGTTCGATGCCGAGACGGAACGCGCGTTCGACCTGGAGCCCTTCAACGCGATGTTTCGCGACGCCGGTCTCGAGGTCGTCGATCAAATCTACCCGGGCCTGTCCGCGTTCGTCATGTACTACAACCCCGACGCGTTTCCGCTGCTCAATGTCGGCGGCCCGCGCCTGGTGCGGTGGATGTTCTCAATGGACAAGCTGTTCTGTCGCAACTGGGTCGGCAGGCGGTTGTCATTCGCGACGATCACGTTGCTGAGAAAGCCCGCGAAGTAGATGCGCTGGCTGCTGGCCGCGTTGCTCGCCGTGTCTGGCCTCTTCACGGTCTTCCCCCTGGCGCTCCAGGGGCCGGCGATGTTCGCCTGGGACGACACGGAGTACGTCACGCAGGCGCTCGAGACGTTCGAGCACGTGAACGACCACGGGCTGATTTCGTGGCCCGGGTACATCGCGCGCCATCAGGTGGTGAAGCCGCCGCTCTACGTCAACACGCTGGCGGCCGCGTTGATCGTCTTCGGGCGCGAGCGCGGCGCGCTGGCGGCTGGCGTCGTCGGCGGCGTGACGGTCGTGCTGTTTGGGCTCGTCGTCTATTGGCTGGTCAGCCGCTTGACGAACGCGCGGATCGGCGTGGCCGCGACCGCCGGCATGCTGGCGCTTCCAGCCGTCTCCCGCTGGTTTCCCGCCGCGTACACCGACGCGCAGTTAAGCGTGCTCGCGCTGCTTGCCGTGGGATTGCTCGCCCTCGATGTCGAGCGGTGGAGCCGCGGGCGCATCCTGTTGTTCGGCGTCACGGTCGGTCTTGGCCTGCTGGCCAAGACGACGTTCCTGATGTTTCTCGTGCTGCCGGCGGCGTATTGGCTTCTGCGAGGCGGCGCGGGCCGGCCGCCGTTGCAGCATCGTTTGAGCGTTGCCGTGCAGTCCGCTGTGGTCGCAGCCATCGTCGCGTCCACTTGGTACATCACTCAAGGCGAAGGCGCGCTCTACTACGCCAGGGTGTCGTCGGGATTCCAGCTTGGTCCGGTGGCTGAAGGCGCGTTCGGCCGGGGGCAGGAGTGGCTCACTCTGTTCATTGGACGGGGATGGGGTTATTTCCTCGTTCTGATTGCGGGCATCGGCCTAGTCGCCTCGCTCCTTGGAGGCCGGGTCTTCAGACCCGGCGCGGAATCTGGAGGCCGGGTCTTGAGAGCCGGCGAACTCATCGGCTACGCCGCCATGCTGTGCCTCGGCGCGCTTCCGATGCTGATCTTTGCGGTCTGGAGCCGCGTCCCGCCCAACACGCGCCATCCGCTGGCGAGCCTCGTCCTCGTCGCGGTGGCGGTGATGGTCGTCGCGCTGACCTGGGTCGACCGAAGCCGCTTTCGACGCGTCTTGTGGCCCATCTGTCTCGGCGTCATCGGTATTCAATTCGCGATGGTCACGCTCAGCCAGTTTCCACCTGCGGCGGCCGAGATGCGCCAGCGTCTTGGGGCCTGGGCCGCTCGTATCGCCCCGGGCGTGAACGAGAACCAGCCGATTTCCGTGGAGGCCGCCTCGCGCGTGCTCGACCGCGCGCGTGCGATGACGTCACAACCCGGCGCGCCCGTTGACTGGTACCTGTCGGGTAACACCGCCTACCTCAACGTCTCGCGCCTACGGCTGTTGGCCAAGCTCCAGAACGTCCGCGTGAACTTCCTGTGGGGCAGCTACTTCACGTGGAGCGACGCCGACCGCAACGCGATGCGCGTCGAGATGCGCTCGAAGCCATCCGTCGTGGTGCTATACGAACCGGTCACGTCGCCTGGGACCGACATGGCGGACCTGAACAAGCACAACGTCGAGACGCGCGCGTTCGTGACGGACCCGGCGAACGGTTTCGAGCAGTTGGGTGGGGGACCAATCACGACCGAGAACTACTTGTTGTCCTTGTTCATTCGCCGTGCGAGCGGTGCAGAGCGCTGATCGCCCCGACAAGGGCCAGGTCGTCTCCTTCGGCCACTGTTCTGAGATCGAGCACGACGACATCATCCTGAATCCGCGCGACGATCGGCGGATCGCCCGCCCGCAGGTGCCGCTCGAGATCCGCCGCGCTTCGGCCGTCAACGCTGATCGCGAGCAGTCGTGTCGGGAGTCGTGACTCGGGCGCGCTGCCGCCGCCCGTCGTCGAAAAGCCCTCGATGATGCGGAGCCGGAGACCTTGGACCCGCTCCAGCCGGTCCGACATCACCCGTGCGCGATGATCGACCTCGTCCACGCTCATCGTCAGCATGCGATAGATCGGCACGTGCGCGCGGCTCGGCGCCTGCGCCCACAGCGCGAGCGTCGCCTCGAGCGCGGCGTACGTCAGTTTGTCGGCCCGCAGCGCGCGCATGAGCGGGTGCTGCCGGATCCGGACCACCAGCTCGCCGCGGCCGACGACGATGCCAGCTTGGGGACCGCTGAGGAGTTTGTCGCCGCTGAACGTGACGAGGTCGGCGCCGGCGGACAGGCTGGCCTGCACGGACGGTTCGTCCCGAAGGGCCGGGGGTGCGTCGGCGAGGCCAAGCCAGCCGCTGCCCAAATCCTCGACGAGCGGGATGCTGAATCGGTGCGCCAGGGCGGCCAGTTCATCGAGCGGCGGCCGCTCCGTGAAGCCCTCAATCTTGAAGTTCGACGGATGCACGCGCAAGAGCAACGCCGTCCGATCCGAGATCGCCGCGCCGTAATCACTCACTCGCGTGCGGTTGGTCGTGCCCACTTCGCGCAGGACCGCGCCGGACTGCGCGAGGACGTCCGGCACGCGGAATCCGCCGCCGATTTCGACCAGCTCGCCGCGCGAGACGATGACCTCCCGGCCGGCGGCGAGCGAGGCCAGGACGAGCAGTGTCGCGGCGGCGTTGTTGTTGGCCACGAGCGCGGCCTCGGCGCCCGTGAGGTCAGTGAGCAGCCGCTCGGCGTGCACGTGGCGGTGCCCGCGCGCGCCGGCGTCGAGGTCGTACTCGAGGTTGGAATAGCCGCCGGCGACCCGCGCGATGGCGTCAATGGCTTCGGGCGCGAGCGGCGCGCGCCCGAGGTTCGTGTGGAGCAGGACGCCCGTGGCGTTGATGACCCGCACCAGCGACGGCGTCAGGCCGGCGACGACGGCGTCGAGCGTCTGCGCTTCGAGCCACGCGAGCGCGGCCGATTCCGACCCGGGCAGCCCCTCGCTGCCGGCGACCAGACGAGCGCGCAGCACGACCGCGGCTCCTCGCGCCGCGGCCGTCACGACCTCCTGGCCGTGCGCCTCGGCGGCCGCCACGAGCGCCGGCCGCTGCAGCAACTGATCGAGCGACGGAATCATGCGGACGGTCATCATGCGCGGTTGCGGGTCGAGGGGCGACAGGATACCATCCCGCCCGTTGTCGCCCCGAGCCAACCCTTTCTACCGGCCGCTCGAGCGCTTCTGGCCCTACGCGGAGCTGTCGGAACAGCCGACCAACGAGGAGCTCGCCCAACTTCATCCCGAACTGAAGCAGGCCCTGTTCGGCGCGCCCGAGCGCCCCTTTTCTATCTCGCTTGTCTTCGAGGAGTTCGGCGGTCTCGGCTACTCGCGCGCCGTGGATCTCGCGCGCGCGTCCGACGAGTACATCGAGACGACGACCGATGGCGTGAAACGGCATCGGGCGCGGTTCTATCCCGGCGATCGGCCCGTGCGCCTGCGCGACCTCCACGCGCTCGTCCAGAGCGCCCCGGGCTTCGACGTCCTGATCGACGATCAGGCCGTGCCGTACGCGAAGGAACTCTGGCTGCCGCTGGTGTGGTTTCTGATCTGGTAGGGAGCGACGCGGGCGAGGCGAGGGACCGGAACCGAAGCTCCGGTCCCCCTGTGGTTAGCTGGGCTTCGTGACGTTGCCGGCCTGCGGCCCCTTCGGACCGTCGACGATCTCGAATTCGACCTGCTGGCCTTCCTCGAGCGTCCTGAAGCCGGAGCCCTGAATCGCGGAGAAGTGCACGAAGACGTCGTTGCCCCCTTCGCGCTCAATGAATCCGTAGCCTTTTGCGTTGTTGAACCACTTAACCTTGCCGGTGATGCGCATACTACTTGCCTGCCTTGCGAAAAACGCGGCGGGAGCCACCGCATTGCCCTCCGCCGCCAATTCCGCGGGCGCGACGGAGTACAAAAGAAAGACCGCAACATGCGGTCTCAAAACCGACGCCAGCCCACTCGGCGTCAACCGGTGACTTTAGCGATGCGGTCAGCGGTTGTCAACCGGATGGCCCGGGATGGACAATCGGTTGTGCCCGTTCCGCGGGCGCGTGCGTATGCGGGCGTTGCTCAGCGTGTCGGACAAAACGGGCCTCGTGGCGTTCGCCACGGCGTTGGCCGCGCGCGGGTGGCAGCTCGTCTCGACGGGCGGGACCGCGAAGGCGCTCGCCGCGGTCGGCCTTGACGTCCTCGGCGTCTCCGACGTCACCGGCTTTCCGGAAATGCTCGACGGGCGCGTCAAGACACTGCATCCGAAGATCCACGGCGGCATCCTGGCCCGGCGCGGGCGCGCGGACGACATGGCCGCGATCGGCCAGCACGGCATCACGCGCATCGACCTCGTCGTCGTCAACCTCTATCCGTTCGCGGCGGCGGCGGCGAAGGCGGACCTTCCGGTGGCGGACCTCGTCGAGGAGATCGACATCGGCGGGCCGAGCCTCGCCCCAGCCTCACCGAGAGGAAGATCATGAGAGCAGCGGTGTACCACGGCCGGGAGGACATTCGGATCGAGGACGTGGCCGAACCGAGCCCGGG
>JANOGJ010000369.1:0-2673 GCA_031405995.1 Acidobacteriota bacterium | reverse complement strand
CCGCCCGGTGACGTTGCGGTAGTACCGGCCCCCGAAGTACTGCAGCGCCGTTTCTGCATCCAGCTCCTTGCCCGCAAACCACGGCCGCGACAGCGTCTACGCCTGCTGACTCACGGACGAGCGCGCGACTTTCCACCACTTTAAGGGACACTACTCCACGGAATCGCTTAAGACACGCCAAGGCATGCCAAGCGAGCGTCGACGAGAGCAGATCAAGACCGCGATCGTGGCTGTCACCCCATGGTTCGTTGAACAAGTGCTCGCAGCTGCGACGCCACGTGACCGGCTTCTGCAGCAATTTCCGGGTAGCCGGTGCCCGGATCGACAAACCCTTCTTCGACCTCGTGAAGAATCGCGTCGACCTCAAGGCGTAGTCCGTCGGCGGACAACGCTAGGTTCGAGGGCGCCAACGTGGCCAGCATGGCCCACGGCAGCCCTGAGAGTCTCTTGGCACCGGAATAGTCGAGTGTCCGGCTCCTCTCGGCCTCCTCCAGTTGTGCGATTATGGACTCTATCGGACACAGAACTCGTCCTTCCGGATCCTGGCGGATTTTGTCGAATGCCGTCCTCGCCGCCCTGCGCACGTCCTTCCCCTCTTGTAATTCCGAGTACAGTTGGAGCAGGACCGCCGAAACAATCGCGGGCAACACCTCGTCCGTCGCACGCGGGATCACGGCTGAAAAAAGACTGTCCTTCAATGAATCCTGGAGCAGGCCGTCAGGATCTAGCCCCAGAGCACATCGAGCCACGGCGCGGACCGTCTCTTCCGATGTCATTTCTTGGACTCTTTGGGAAAGTTCGGCGGTTTCGGCGTATGCGGCGGCGCATTGACGGTTTTCGCTCCCGTCCACTCGTCGGGCAAGCGTCGCTCGCCCCCATAGCTCCCGATGTGTTCCTGATGCTGGTGAAGGACTTTGCCGTCCTTCGTGACCGAATGCGTCCGCGAAATCGTCCTCCCCGCTGTATCCTTCTCCAGAGCAATCGCGGAAGTGGCTCCATCCCGTCCGAGCGTCTGCCTTGTCCTCGTAACAACGGCCTCGCCCCGAATGCTGCCGCCTCCTGCCCGGCCCAGGGGCGCCGCTATGACTGCCAGCTCCGTCAACCCCATGATCACAGCTTCTTCTCTGTTACTGGGGCGAATGAACTGGGTCTGCCGACGAGCTTCTCCCTCGGCGCTGAGGTGGCCCGGCGAGTTAAGGGCGACGACAGCATTGTAAATCGCCTTTCCGATGGCCGGCAGAACTCGCGCCAAGCCGTCGGCTCCATGGCTCATCTGCCATTTCGTTGGAACCGGATCCCGGCCGTCAGGATCGACAAACGCGGCAGGGTTGTTCAGCGCATAGGCGTACCGGTTCCACCCGCGCGGGTTCTCCACGGCGTAATCCGAATCCATCACCGGATCGACGCTCGTCAACCGCCCGGTGACGTTGCGGTAGTACCGGCCCCCGAAGTACTGCAGCGCCGTCTCGGCGTCGAGCTCTTTTCCGGTGAACCGTCGCGAGTCCCCCGTCATCGGCGCCGGGTCTTCGCCGAACGCGAAGTAGTCGTGCCGCGTGACCGTGGCGCCCGAGGCGTCCGTCACGGCGCGCACCGACCCGATCGCGTCCAAGTGATAGAACGTCAGCGCGGCCGGGCCGCTGAAGAGCGCGACGACACTCTGTTGGCCGATGACCGAGACGACGCAGGCGCCGGTGCCGGCGCAACCCGCGCCCGTCCAGCCCGCGAACGTCATGCCGGCGGCCGGCGCGGCCGTGAGCGTCACCGTGGCCCCCTCCGCGAACCACCCGGTGCAGCTCAGACCCTGGCCGCCGCACGTCAGACCGGATGGCGTCGAGGTGACCGTGCCCGAGCCCGTGCCCGCCAGCGTGACGACCACGGCCTGCGCAGGCGACAACGCGAGGACGGACTCGGCACGTTCGGCGAGCGGCGGATCGAGCGCCAGCGCGTCGTTGTCGGGCGCTTCGAGCAACAGCCCGTCGACCGCGATCGGCTCCGGAGCGGCGCCGCCGCCCAGCGTGAACGACCCCGGCTCAAAACATTCCGTGCCCAACGTCGCTTGCGTCGTCTTCGCGAGACTGACCGTGTCGAACTCCAGCCACGCGTGCGTCCCGGACGTTCCGACCGTCGCCGGCGCGACGGCGATCGTCGCGCTCGTCCAGGCTTGCGCCGCATACGTCGTGATGGCGTACGCGCGCCTGGGCGCGCTCGGCGCCAGCCAGAACACGCAATTCGTGAAGTCCGACCCGCTCGCGTCCTGGAGCGTCACCGTCACCCGCTGCCGCGTCGCGCTTGTGTTCGCCAACTCCAGAATGGCGGCCAGCCGTTGGTCCAATGCGACCGCCGTCCCCGTCGCCTGGGAAATGATCGGCGCCGGACTCCCCGAGATGCGGAAGAACTCGAGCTTCGCGTTCGAGGATTGCGATGTCATCTGCCCCGCCAACGACCACGCGGCACTGCCGCCAGCGAAGTCCCCGTTCGTCAGGAGGTTACTGCCGCTCACCCCGCCCGACGTCGGGCGCAAGGGATCGACGCAATCCGTCTTCGCGGAATTCAAGGCGGGCCGGTACGTGAGCGTCACGTGGTTGAGCTGGTACGCGCCCGTGCTGCCGCCGCCATTCGCCTCCGCCGCGTAGAACGCGATCGTCGCGTCCGTCCACGCTTTCGTCGTGTGCG
>JANOGJ010000007.1:0-7235 GCA_031405995.1 Acidobacteriota bacterium | reverse complement strand
GTCGCGCGCGGCGCTCGGCGCGGGTGAGTCGAAGCGTCTCCAGAATCGCGAGGATGTTCTGCTCCACCGTCAGGCCGCGAAAGATCGAAGGCTCCTGCGGCAGGTAACTGATGCCCTTCTTCGCGCGGACATACATCGGGTCGCCGGTCACGTCCTCGCCGCCGAGGAGGACCCTGCCGGAATCCGCCCCGGTGAGGCCGACGACCATGCCGAACGTCGTCGTCTTGCCGGCGCCGTTTGGGCCGAGGAGTCCCACGACCTCGCCCGACTTGAGGCTGAGGTGGACGTTCCGAACGACTGTTCGGCCGCCGTAAGACTTGGTGAGGCCGTCCGCGGTGAGCGTGGTCATCGGCGAATGGACTGGCTGCATGGGATCCGGGTGGTGCTCGACACGGGCCCGCCGGGGCCGCTCGAGCGCACCACGTCATTCTTGCGGTCGAACACGAGCGCGAGCCCGGTCTGGAGCGCGCAGTTGGCGTCGGCGCCGCTGCCGGACTCGGGAGGCGATTTCACCCGGGCCGCCTTGTCGGCGCCAGTCAGCGTGTAGACACCAGTGGCCGCGTCGAACACCAGACGATCGCCAACCGCCTCATGGCCGCTTGAGAGCCGCGCGAACACGTCGCCCGTGATCGTAAACCCGGAGACGGTGCGCGAGTCGGCCGCCAGCCGGAACTCGAGCGCGCGGCCTTCGGCCTGTTCCTCCGCACCGCGCAGCTCGACGAGCGGGCCGCGAAAGGTGGCGCGCCGTTCCGCCTGATCGAAGTCCAGCTCGTCCGAGGTGATGCGGTACTCCGTCGGGCGCGCGGGACTCGAGCCGTCGATGGGCGCGGCCAGTTCGAGCGTCGTGTCCACGCGACGGCGCGCGGTGAGGTTCTGACTTGCGTCCTCCAGGGTGATCTCCTCCGCTTTCACATCGTTCTTCTCCTGATAGACGCGGGCGAGCTGGCGCGCGCTTCCCTTGTACGTCACGCGGCCCGACTTGTGGACATACGTGACCTCGGCCGCGGATCCCAGAATGGGCTTCGAGCGATCGAAGAGCGACGAGGCGTCCGACGCGCCCTTTGGTTGCGGACGCGTGCGCGTTTCCGCGGTGCCCGTGGCATGCACATCGTGGGTCTCGATGTTGACGTCCACGGCGTCGCCGGTCAGTCGCACTCGCTCGTCCTCGACGCTCGGACGCACCTTCGAGGTCTTGTCCCCGAGCCGGAGCGACAGCCGGTTCTTCGCGATGTCGTGGCGGACCGCGTCCGCGCGCGCTGTCACGACGCCGTCGGTGAGTTCCACCTCGCGCAGGAACTCGGCCGCGTCGACGGCGCCCAAGTCGCCCGCGAGCGCAAGCACGAGCGTGCGCGACGTGCCCTTGAGCGGCGGCCCGCCGCCTCGGCCTGCGCCCGGCAGTTCCGCGAATAGGACGCCGCCGTCGAACGTCGCCGACGTCAGCCCCGTCTTCGCCGCGCCGGTCGCTGACAACGTCCTCGCGTCGATCGTTCGGGCCGGTGACTCGCCCGCGGCCGCGAGGTCGACATGCGTCTTGTCCCTGGCGTCGAGCCGGATGACGGTCACGCCGTCGCCAGCCAGCTCCAGGTCGATCCACGGCGCGCGCAGCACGTCCTTGCCGAGCGAGACGACGGCCGCCGTCACCAGCGTCGCTCGTTGCACCGTTTGTCCATCCGGATGAAACAGCAAGTCGATCGCCTCGCCCTCCATGCGGGGCGTTCGTCCCGTGGAACCGGCGATCGGCGCCACCCGGCCGCCGCCGAGAAGCCGCAGGCTCTTGGCGGTTTGCTCGTCATCGGTCAGGAAGAGGCTGGCTCGCGCGGCGGTGAACGACTGGGCCTCGACGCGCACCGACGCCGCCCCATCAAGGTGCACGGCGTGTTCGACCCGATTCAGCACCATGGAGCCGGCCGTGGCCGACACGGCGCCCTTGCCGTTCGCGTCGGGCCCGACCACCACGTTGGCGTTGGCCAGGAGCGAGAGCGTCTTCGCCTCGCGGCGGTACGCCGCGCCGGCGCCGCGCCCGGTGAGCCGGCCTTGCGCGAAGGTCACCGCGTCCGGCCAACTGAGAACGCCGGTCGCGTCGCGGAAGGTCGCGCGACCCGACTCGACGCGAAGGCCGGACGGCGTCTCGAAGTGGGTGCCGCCGGACATGTGCAGCTCGTCAGGCGGTTCATTGGCCTTCCCCTTCGTGTCGATTTGGCCCGCCCTCAGGGTAAACGGCTCGCCGGTGACCCAGGACACGACCGCACCCGTGAAGCGCATGCGGCCATCTTCATAGGTCTGGTTGCTCTCGTAGGCGAGCGTCCCCTGTCTGGACCCGTCCGACGCAGTGAAGAAATACGTCCCGCGCCCGGCAGACGTCAGGGACTTCGGATCGATCGATCCGATCGGCGGCGGCGGCGTCACGACCGGCCGGTCGCGTCTCGTGACCACGAGCGAGACCGCGACGCCGAGCCCGACCACGCCCAGCGCGATCTGCGCCCGGCGCTGCCACCTCACGACGCAGCCTCCGCCGGCACGCGGACGTCCGCGACCGTGAGCTCCGTCGTGCGCTCCCCGCGGTACTCGCCCTGGTCGAGCGAGTACGCCAGCTCGAGGCCGAACCGGTTGGCGTTCAGGTATTCCTCCCGCTCGGCGGCGCGCCAGGCGATGGCCCGGAACGACCGGCCGCTTTGCCGCACGAGCAGCGCGAGATGCCGTGCCTTGAGCAGCCGGGGCGCCTGCACCAGATCGATGGGGGCCGCGCGAAACACGGGCTTCGGATTCGCCGCCCCGAACGGGCCCAGCCGGACCAGTCCCTCGATCACTTCACCGGAGATGTCGCGCAGCCCGAGGGGCGCGTCGATGCGCAGCCGCGGCACGAGATCCTCGGGCCCGAGCCGTTCGTTGGCCCACGTCGTCAGACGCCGCCGCAGCTCGCCGAGGCGCGCGGCCTCGAGCGTCACGCCGGCCGCTTGCCGGTGGCCGCCGAAGCGGAGGAACACGTCCGCGCAGCCTTCGAGCGCGGCCAGTAAATCGAACGCGGGAATGCTCCGTCCCGATCCCTGCGCCACGCCGCCCTCGATTGAGAGAACGATCGCCGGCTTGTGGTACGTGTCCGCGAGCTTCGACGCCACGATGCCGATGACGCCGCGATGCCAGCCCTCGCCCGCGACGATCAAAATATTCTGCGCGCCGATGTCCGGATCGCCTTCGACGAGGCGCTTGGCTTCGCTGAGGATCTCCGCCTCCTGGGCCTGCCTCCGCGCGTTCTCCTCACTCAGGCTCCGGGCCAGTTCACGCGCCAGGCCCCTCGACTCGCCGTCCCGGCCCTTCATCAGCAGCAGGTCCATCGCGCGATCCGCGGAGCTCATCCGGCCCGCGGCGTTCAGGCGCGGCGCCATCATGAAGCTCACGTGAAAGCTGTCGATCGTCCGGCCGACCAGGCCGCACTCCTCGATCAGCGCCTCGAGTCCCGCGGCATGCGGCCCGCGCGAGAGCTCGGCCAGGCCGCAGTGGGCGATCACCCGGTTCTCTCCGACGAGCGGCACCACGTCGGCGAGCGTGCCGATGGCGGCCACCTTGACGAAGTGCGGAAGCAGCGCGGCCGCGCGGCCCGTGTCGGCGATCAGCGCCTGCACGAGCTTCAGCGCCACGCCGACACCGGCCAGCCCTTTGTCGGGGTAGCCGCAGTCCGGACGCTTCGGGTTGAGCACGGCGAACGCCGGCGGCAGCGCCGCCTCCGGTTCGTGGTGATCCGTGATGATCAGGTCGACGCCGAGCTCGCGCGCCCGGATCGCCGCGTCGGTCGCGCGGATGCCGCAGTCGACCGAGATGATGAGGCGGGCCCCCGCGGCCGCCAGACGCTCAACCGTCGCCGGCTGCAGGCCGTAGCCGTCCTTCAGCCGGTCCGGCACGAAGTGCACGACGTCGCCGCCAAGCACCTCGATCGCGCGCCGGAGAATCACCGTCGACGTGACGCCGTCGACGTCGTAGTCGCCGTGGATGGCGATCGACTCGCGCCGGGCCACGGCGGCTCGCACGCGCTCGACCGCCTCGCGCATGCCCGTCAGCAGGTAGGGATCGTGCAGTTGGCTGAGGTCCGGATTGAGGAAGCGGCGCGCCGCCATTGGGTCATCCAAGCCGCGCTGGCAGAGCAACCGCGCGATGACCGGCGGCACGCCGATCGCCGTGACCGCCGCACGCACGCGGTCGTCATCGACCGGCACGTCCTCCCACACGGTCCGCCGCATGAGGCGATCTACTCCGGACCGTCCGGGCGCCGGCCTGCAGGCGCACCAGGCGTGGCGGCGGCGCCGTCGTCGACAAATTCGCGACCGAGCCGGCCCATCGCGCGGAATTTCTGGTAGCGCGCCTCGAGCCGCTCGGCCGGGGCCATCGCGTCGAGCATCGCCAGGTTCCGGCTCAAGGCCTCGTCGACGAGGGCCGCCGCGCGATCGTGGTCCTGGTGGGCGCCGCCTACCGGTTCCTTCACGATCTCGTCGACGAGCTCCATGCCGAGCAGATCGCGGGCGGTAATCTTGAGCGCCTCGGCGGCCTCGACTTTGCGCTTCGCGTCGCGCCACAGAATCGCCGCGCATCCTTCGGGCGGGATGACGCTGTAGACGCTGAACTCCTGCATCAGGACCCGGTCGCCGACGGCGATCCCGAGCGCGCCGCCGCTCCCACCCTCGCCGCAGACGATGACCACGATCGGCGCGTCGAGCAGCGCCATCTCGCGCAGGTTGAGAGCGATGGCCTCCGCGACGCCGCGTTCCTCCGACTCGACGCCGGGGTAGGCCGCCGGCGTATCCACGAAGACGACGAGCGGCCGCCGGAACTTCTCCGCCATGCGCATGACGCGCAGCGCCTTGCGGTAGCCCTCGGGTCTGGCGTAGCCGAAGTTCCTGAAGATTTTCTGCTTGGTGTCGCGGCCCTTTTGGTGGCCGACGATCACGACGGGCCGCTCGTGGAAGAAGCCGACGCCGGCCACAATGGCCGGGTCATCGGCGAAGCGGCGATCGCCGTGAAGTTCGGTGAAGTCGGTGAACAGGCGCTCGACATAGTCGAGCATGCACGGCCGGTTGGCATGGCGCGCCACGAGCACGTGGTGCCACGGCTTGAGCCGCGTGTAGATGTCGGCCCGGACCTCGTCGGCGCGCGCCTCGAGCCGCCCGATGGACGCCAGTCGCTCGGGCGTCTGCGGCAACATCCGCAGGGCCTCGATTTCCTTATTCAGGACCGCGACCGGTTCCTCGAATTCCAGGGTCTCAGGCGGCATTGGGGGTCGTTCCCTATTTGAGCATGACCGACCCGCTGCCGCACACCGCTTCGACATCGCGGACAAACAGGTCGCTCGGCTTGATCCGCCGTGCCGTGCCGGCGCGCACGCGCAGGTGCTCGGCGCCCCCGTTGACGTCGACGACAAACGAAACCCGGCGGTCCCCCGCATGCCGATCCAACACGCCGGCGAGGGCGCGCAACGCGTCCTTGCCGATCGCGCCGTCCGGCAGGCGAATCTCGACCTCACGCACGGCCCTGTCCCGGACCACGTCGAGCGGCGTCATCTCCGCGACCACAAGCCGGCTGGATTCGTCCTCGCGCTCGTATTTCCCTCGCACCAGCAGCATGGCGTCGTCGACGATGAGGCTGCCGCAGCGCGCGAACGCCTCGGGAAACACGACGGCCTCGGTCTTCGCCGCCTCGTCCTCAAGGGTGAACACCGCCATGCGATCGCCGCGCTTCGTCTTCAGTTGGCGGATGCCGGTGGCCACGCCCCCGACCGCGCAGTCGGCTTCCGACTGGGTGAGGTCGGCGAGCCGCCGCGCGCCCGCGGCCGCGAGGACGCCCGCAAAGCGCTGGAGCGGGTGGCCGCTCATGTAGAGGCCCAGGGCCTCCTTCTCGAACGTCAGCGCCTGGGTCTCCGACCAGACGCGCGCCGGCGGTAGCGCGGCGGCGTCGTCGACCGGTTCGGCCGGGCCGCCCTCGCCGCCGAACAACCGCTCCTGGCCTTGCTCGCGGTCGCGCTGGTGGCGGGAGCCGTGATCGAGCACGCGGTCGAGGCCGGCGAGCAGACGCGGCCGCCACGCCAGGTAGCGGTCCCGGCCGCCGGGCGCCAGGTTGTCGAACGCGCCGGCTTTGATCAGGCTCTCGAGGACCTTCTTGTTCACGAGACGCAGGTCCACGTGTTCGGCGAGCGCGAAGATGGAGGTGACGGCGCCCAATTCGCGCCGGGTCCCCAGGATCGAACGGATGGCGCCCTCGCCCGCGCCCTTGACGGCGCCCAGCCCAAAGCGCACGCCGCCCTCCTGGACGGTGAACGGCAGGTCGCTGGTGTTGATGTCGGGCCGCAGCACCGGCACGCCCAGGTCGCGGCACTCGGCCAGGTACAACGCGACTTTGTCGGAGTCCTGCGATTCGATCGTGAGCAGCGCCGCCATGAAATGCCGCGGGAAGTTGGCCTTGAGGTACGCGGTCTGGTACGCGAGGAGCGCGTAGGGGGTCGAGTGTGACTTGTTGAACCCGTAGCCCGCGAAGTGCTCCATGAACTCGAAGATCTTCGTGGCCTTTTTTTCGGAAATCTTGCGGGCGGCGCACCCCCTCATGAATCGATCGCGCTGCGCCTGCATCTTCGCCGCGTCCTTCTTCCCCATCGCCCGGCGCAACTCGTCCGCTTCGCCCAGCGTGAAGCCGGCCAACTGGTTGGCGAGCAGCATGACCTGATCCTGGTAGGCGATGACGCCGTAGGTCTCCCGCAGCACCGCCTCCATTTCCGGCACGTCGTACTTGGTCGCGACGCGTCCGTGCTTGCGCGCGATGTAGTCGTCGACGACGCCGCCGCGCAGCGGGCCGGGCCGATAGAGGGCGTTCAGCGCAATCAGGTCTTCGAGGCGGCTCGGTTTCGCCTTTCGCAGCAGGTCGCGCATGCCCGAGCTCTCGAACTGGAAGATGCCGTACGCGGCGCCCTCCGCGAACAGTTTGTAGGTCTTGGAATCGTCGAGCGGGATGTTGTCGATGTCGAGCTCGATCCCCTCGGTCCGCTTGATCTCCTTCAGCGCATCGTCAATCAGCGTGAGCGTGCTCAAGCCGAGGAAGTCCATCTTCAGCAGGCCGATGCGCTCGACCTCCCGCATGTTCCACTGGGTCGTGATTTCGTCGCGCGCGCCTGTGTAGAGCGGCGCGTAGTCGGTGATGGGCCCCGGCGCGATTACGACGCCCGCGGCGTACACCGACGCGTGACGCGACATCCCCTCGAG
>JANOGJ010000002.1:0-5637 GCA_031405995.1 Acidobacteriota bacterium | reverse complement strand
CCGGCGCGCGCCTTCGCCAGTCGGCGATTCGCCAGATGGGCACGGTGCTGGCCGGGGCGCAGGACCTGATCTCGTTCGCGCCCGGGTATCCGGCCGAGGACGCTTTCCCCTGGAAGGTCTTCAGGGAGATCGCGCACGAGTTGCTCGCGGGCGCCGACGGATCGGTGCTGCAGTACGGCGCGACGCGCGGGTACCGGCCGCTGCGCGACGACACCATCGAGATCATGCGCACGCGGGGCATCGAGCGCGCCGACGAACAGGTCGTCGTGACCACCGGCTCCCAGCAGGGGCTGGATTTGCTCGCGCGCGTGCTGCTGGATCCCGGCGACGTCGTGCTCTTGGAACTCCCCTCGTACACGGGCGCGATCGCGGCGTTCCGCGGCGCCGGCGCGTCGCTCGTCGGCGTGCGCCAGGTAGCGGACGGCATCGACCTCGATCATCTGGACGAGACGGTGTCGCGCTTGAGAGCGGCAGGGCGGCGCCTCAAGTGCCTGTATCTGGTGCCGAATTTCCAGAATCCCGCGGGGCTGCTGATCAGCCTGCCGAAGCGGCTGGCGCTGCTCGCGTGGGCGTCCCGCGAGAACGTGCTCATTCTCGAAGACGATCCGTACCGTGACCTGTACTTTGCCGACGTGACGCGCGAGGACGAGACGCGCCCGATCGCGGCCGACGACCGGGACGGCCGCGTCGTGTACTTGAGCAGCTTCTCGAAGACGCTGGCGCCGGGCTTTCGCGTCGGCTGGGTGGCGGCGCCCGAGGCCATCGCCGCGAAACTCGAAATGGCCAAGCAGGCGGAAGATCTCTGCAGCGGCGCGCTCGACCAGCACGTCGTCCACGAGGCGTGCCGCCGCGGCCTGCTCGCGACACACCTCCCGGTGCTGCGCGCGCACTACCAGCGCAAACGGGACGTCATGACCGCGGCGCTCGAACGCATGATGGCCGGACGTATTTCGTGGGCCCCGCCGCGTGGCGGCTTTTTTCTGTGGGCCGCGATTCGCGGCGGAGTGACCGGTGATCAGTTGCTGCCGTTCGCCAGGGCCCGAGGCGTCATCTACGTCGTCGGCAGTGCGTTCTTCGTCGACGGATCCGGCCCGGAGTACGTGAGGCTGTCGTTCTCGGCGCCGTCACCCGAGCGCATTGAAGAGGGCGTGGCGCGGCTGGCGCAGGCGCTCGACGAAGCCTGCGCGACCGTCGCTATTTGATCCGGCGACGCGCCACCAGCAGGCGCGAGTTGTTCTCCAGCAGGATCACCCCGAAGACCTCGTTGCCGGACGCGGACGCGGCGATCGCCAGCACCTGATCCCCGGGCCGGTCGGCCGAACCCGGCTTGGGCGCCGGCTGAAGGACGCCCGTCTTTCGGTCGAGAATGGCGATCGCGCCGGACCGGAGCGGCACGGCGATCTCAGTGCCCGCACTCCACGGACCGCTGAGCGCCCGCGTGGGCAGGGCCGTCCGCCATTTCCGGATGCCGTTGTTGCGGTCGAACGCCTGCGCGGTGTTGTCCCAGAGCACGGCGTAGACCAGCCGGTCGTCCGTGGCGGGCGCGCCGATCACGTCGACCCGTTCGAATCGCCACGCGCGGCCGCCGCCTCGCTTGTAGGCATACAGGTGCCGGTCCGCGCCTCCGAAGTACAGGAGGCCTCCGGCCGCGGCGAACGCGCGCGGAACCGTGGGGAGCTTTTTCTGCCAGCGGACGTCGCCCGTCGCGACGTCGACGCCGACGAGGGCGCCATTCAACAGCCCGACGTAGGCCAGACCGGCATCCACGGCGAGAAGGCCGGGCGCGACTTCGCCTTCGAACGCCCGTTCCCACGCCGGGATGCCGTCGGCCGACCAGGCGCGGAGGATACGGCCGGCGGCGCCGAGGACGCCCGCGCCGTTCGCGGCGATCGCCGTGGCGACGCCGCCCATGTCCCTCGCCCATCTCGGGCGGCCGCTGGCCTCATCGAGCGCGTGCACCCGCGCGCTCGAGGCGATGAAGACCTGATCGCCCGCGACGACGGGCGCCAGCGTCGAGGGGAACTTCTGCGTCCAGGCGAGAAGACCGTCGGCCGCGGTGTGGGCGACGACGCCGGTCTCGGTGTCGGCGATGAAGACCCGCGACACGCCGGTGGCCATCGACACCTTCCCCGGGCTGCCGAGCCCCCACTCCCAGGCGACGGCAAAGCCCGTCGCGGCGGGCGCGGCCTTGGCCTGGCGCGCGTCCGCGCGCGCGTTGCCGGCGAGGATGAGGCCGGCGATCACCGCGACAGCCGAACATCTCGTGGCCGCACTGGTGGGCACGGCCTATAATAGCGAGATTCTCAGACTGCCCGTGACGCATCAGACAATCGTCGTCCTCGATTTCGGCTCGCAGTACACTCAGCTCATCGCGCGTCGCCTGCGCGAACTCTCCGTGTATTCGGAGATTCTGCCGCCGACGACCACCGCGGCCGAGATCGCGCGACGCAAACCCGCGGGCATCATCCTGTCGGGCGGGCCCATGAGCGTGTTTGAGGCCGGCGCGCCGCGGGCGGACCCGGCCATCCTCGCGCTGGGCGCGCCGACACTCGGGATCTGCTACGGCATGATGCTGATGACCGACGCCCTCGGCGGCACCGTCCAAAGTGCGCCGCAGCGGGAGTTCGGCCATGCGGTCGTGAACATCGTCGAGGGCGCGCCGCTGTTCGACGAGGTGCCGCGGGCGTTGAAAGTCTGGGCGAGCCACGGAGACTTCGTCGTCGCGCCACCCAAAGGCTTCGAGGTCGTGGCGACATCCGCGAACGCGCCCATCTCGGCGATTCAGGACCGCGAGCGAAAGATGTACGGATTGCTCTTCCACCCGGAGGTCGTGCACACCGAACGCGGCGAGCAGATCCTCAAGAACTTCGCGTTCGGCGTGTGCGGGTGCCGCGGCGACTGGACGATGGCGTCGTTCGTGGACGAAAGCATCGAGGCGATTCGCGTCAAGGTCGGGGCCGGCCGCGTCGTGTGCGGCCTGTCGGGCGGTGTGGATTCCACCGTCGCCGCGCTCCTGCTGCACAAGGCGCTCGGCGACCGCCTGACGTGCATCTTCGTCGACAACGGCCTGCTGCGGCTGAACGAGGCCACGCAGATCCGGACGCGATTCGAGCGCCTCAGCCTGCCGTTCGAGTTCGTGGATGCGTCCGACCTGTTCCTGACCCGGCTGGCGGGCGTGACCGATCCCGAGCAGAAGCGAAAGATTATCGGGGCCGCGTTCATCGACGTCTTTGAAACGCGCGCCGCGGAGCTCGGCAGCTTCGACTTCCTCGCCCAGGGGACGCTGTATCCGGACGTCATCGAAAGCGTCTCGGTCGTCGGGCCGTCGGCCGCCATCAAGAGCCATCACAACGTCGGGGGCCTGCCGGAGCACATGCGGTTCAAGCTTGTGGAGCCGCTGCGGGCCCTCTTCAAGGACGAAGTGCGGGCCGTGGGCACCTCCCTGGGGCTGGACGACGAGTTCGTGTGGCGCCAGCCGTTTCCGGGGCCGGGGCTGGCCGTACGCCTGTTGGGGCCCATCACGCGGGAACGCCTCGATCTCCTGCGGCGCGCCGATGCGATCGTCGCCGACGAAGTCCGAAAGGCCGGCTGGTACCGGCGGTTGTGGCAGTCGTTCGCGGTCCTGCTCCCGGTGCAAAGCGTCGGCGTCATGGGTGACAGCCGCACGTATGAGCATACGATTGCCGTGCGGGCCGTCGAGAGCCGGGATGGCATGACGGCGGACTGGGCGCGGCTGCCGCACGACCTCCTCGGCGCGATCTCGTCGCGCATCGTGAACGACGTGCGCGGCATCAACCGGGTGGTGTACGACATCAGCTCCAAACCGCCCGCCACGATTGAATGGGAATGAACGAGTTCGTCCACCTCCACCTGCACACGGAGTTCTCGCTCCTGGACGGCGCCTGCCGGGTGGGGGAGTTGCTCGATCGCGCGGCCGAGCTGAAGATGCCCGCGATTGCCGTCACCGAGCACGGCAACCTCTTCTCGGCGGTCACGTTCCACGACGAGGCGCGCAAGCGGGGGATCACGCCGATTCTCGGCTGCGAGGTGTACGTCGCGCCCGGCAGCCGCCAGGATCGGTCGGGCCAGCCCGGCGAGACGGCCAACCATCTGGTCCTCCTCTCGGAGACCAACGAGGGCTTTCACAACCTCATCAAACTCGTGTCGGCCGGCTACATGGACGGCTTCTACTACAAGCCGCGCATCGACAAGGCGCTGCTCGCCCAGCACTCCAAGGGGCTGATCGGCCTGAGCAGCTGCCTGAAGGGCGAGGTCGCGACCGGCCTGCGCACCGACCAGGCGCGCAAAGCGCTCGACGCCGCGGCCACGTACCGCGACATCCTGGGTGCCGGCAACTTTTTCCTCGAGATGCAGTACCAGGGCATCGACGAACAACTCGTCGTCAATACGGGCCTGCTGCCGATCGCCCGCGACCTCGGCTTGCCCCTGGTCTGCACGAACGACGTGCACTATCTGAAGGCCGCCGACCGCCACCCCCACGACGTCCTGCTCTGCATCGGCACGGGCAAGAACGTCAGCGACGAGAAGCGCCTGCGGTATCACGGCGACCAGTTCTTCCTGAAAACGGCGGCCGAAATGGCGGCCGTGTTCGGCGACCAGCCCGAGGCGATGACGAACACGATGCGCATCGCGGAACGGTGCCGCGTGGAGCTGCCGAAGGGCGAGGCGCACCTGCCGAACTTCGCGGTGCCCGCGGGCGAGACGGTCGAGTCCTACTTCGACAAGGTCGTGCGTCACGGCTTCGAGGAACGGCTGATCAAGCTGCGCGAGCTGGACTCGCGGGGCGAGCTGCGCCGGCCGGTCGCCGAGTACGAGACGCGGCTGGCGTACGAACTCGACATGATCAAGCGCATGAAGTACCCGGGGTACTTCCTGATCGTGTGGGACTTCATCCGCTACGCGCGGGAGCGCGGCATCCCGGTCGGACCGGGGCGCGGGTCGGCGGCGGGCAGCCTTGTGGCGTACAGCCTCAGGATCACGGACGTCGACCCGCTCCACTTCGACCTGTATTTCGAGCGGTTCCTCAATTCCGAGCGCGTCTCGCTGCCCGATATTGACATCGACTTCTGCGAGCGGCGGCGCGGCGAGGTCATCGCCTACGTGACCGAGAAGTACGGGCGGGAGAACGTCGCCCAGATCATCACGTTCGGCACGATGAAGGCGCGCGCGGCCGTCCGCGACGTCGGGCGCGTCATGGAAATGCCGATCTCGGACGTGAACCGGGTCGCCAACCTGATCCCGAACCAGCTGGAAATGACGCTGGACCTGGCGGTCAGCGACACGCCGGCCCTCGCCGACCTCGAGAGGACCGATCCGCGCGTGCGCGATCTGCTCGCCATTGCCCGCCGGCTGGAAGGCATGACCCGCCACGCCTCGGTCCACGCCGCCGGCGTCGTCATCGCGCCGAGGCCTCTGACGGAGTTCGTGCCGCTCTATCGCAGCCAGAAGGACGAAGGGCAGATCACCACGCAGTGGGCGATGAAGGAGATCGAGCGCGTCGGCCTCCTGAAGATGGACTTCCTCGGCCTCAGCACGCTGACGCTGCTCGACGACGCGGTCAAGCACATCAAGGAGACCACCGGCGACACGATCGACCTGATGGGGCTGCCCCTCGAT
>JANOGJ010000876.1:0-3967 GCA_031405995.1 Acidobacteriota bacterium | reverse complement strand
AGGGGTTCAGCGCCCAGCGAAAGGGCATGCCGTGCGCGCGGGTGAGTGCCGACTTCACGTGGACCATCTGGTACCGCGCCTGGTCGGCGCGGCGTGTCGCCTCCGGTAGGGCGTCGACTCCGCCCTCGCGCACCAGCGTCGCGACGTCGCGCAGCGTCGGCGCGCCAGGCGTTTCAGCGAACAGGGGAATCTGGCGGCTGGACGGCGTCATTCGCTTTATATTCGCCCTCCAGCCTTCAAAGGTCAAGGGCTGCGGAGTCTGACCGAAAACAGCGTTCCGCCGGGCTCGCGTTCGATCTCTTCCACGATCGCGCGCTGTTGGCGGAGCTTCGCGACAAGCCAGTCCGAGCCGGCCTCGTACAGCAGGAAGGTGCGGTGAATCGCGATGTACGGGTAGAAGGATTCGATGGCCGCCGGCGTCCACGTTCCGAGCGCGACGTAGCCGCGGTCGATGCGGTCCGAGCCGGTGAGCTCGCGGGCGAGCGTCGGGTCGGCGAGGATCGCCGCGCGATCCGGCCAGTCCTTCGCGGCGTAGTAGAGAAGCGGAAGCGACGGGACGCCGCCGGCGATCACGACCGGCTGATTCCGGTCCTCGAGTGCGCGCACGAGCGCCGGCCGCGATCGGATCGGGTGCGGGAAGGCGAAGGCGCCTGGCAGGAACGACGCGGTGACCGATCCGAGAAAGCTCGCGGCGAGCGCGCCCGCGAAGACGACGTCGGCCAGGCCGGAGCGTGGCGTGAGGCGGTAGATCAGGACCGGCACGACCGCTGCCAGGCCAGGGGCGGCAAAGACCATGTCCCGCGGTGCGACGCCGCCGAAGACGACGCCGGACAGCATGCCGATCGCCGGCAGCAGCACGAGCAGGGCGCCCGCGACGAGTTCATGCCACGGCATGCGCGACGTGTCGATGTCCACGTCCTGATGCCCGAGCGCGCCGGCAATCGTCACGAGCGCGATGCCGACGACCACCACGATGGCGCCGATGAGGAGCCACTGTCCGAGCGGCGCCAGCAGGAAGGCGTAGGCGTCGACGATCGCGCGGAGCGTCACGAGCGGATCGGCGTTCAGGCGCCACGCCGTCTCCGCGAGCGGCGCGAGGGGCAGGGTGATGGCGGCCGCGGCGGCGATGGCGGCCGCGATGGGCCAGTCCGGCCGGCCCGCGCGGCTCGCACGGGCGGCTTCCCCCGCCACGATTGGGAGGAAGGCGAGCGCCGCGTGGTACTGCGCCCACACGGCGGCGCCGAGCGCCAGGGTCAGCATGACGAGGTGCCGCGGCCGGCGACGTCCGGCCGCGGCCTCGGTCCACGCGTACAGCGCGACCGCGACGCAGCCGACGGCCACGCCGTACCCTCGCGCCTCGATGGCGTCGCGGGACGCGGCCGTGAAGCAGAGCAGCAGGGCGGCCGCGACGCCGAGGAGCGGCGTCGATCGCCGCCGCACCAGGACGAAGAGCACCACCGCGGCCACCCAGACCCCGAGAATCGCGGGCACGCGGGTCGCGAACGGTCCGACGCCGAC
The DNA here is from genome assembly GCA_031405995.1 of Acidobacteriota bacterium. Taxonomy (GTDB): domain Bacteria; phylum Acidobacteriota; class Vicinamibacteria; order Vicinamibacterales; family SCN-69-37; genus JANOGJ01. Next base: position 2,449 of record JANOGJ010000876.1, on the reverse strand, counting down.
AACGGCGTGCAGCCCTCTGGCGGCGAGCGCAAACAGCGGCGGCATGACGTCCAGGCCGTCATCGAGCGCCGTCCACATCGACGTCTGCGACGGCAGCTGGCTTGTCAGGATCGTGTACACCTCGTCGTGACCGAACGGCGTCGCGTAGGCCCGGACCAGGGTCATCGCGAGGAAGGCGGCCGAGGCGCCCGCCAGCACGCGCCACCGGTGCCGGTCGATGGCGTCGTTGATCCGCGCGATGGCGTCGTCGAACATGATCAGAGCACGTAGGCCAGCGCGAATCCGATCTGGGCGACGAACATCATGCGGTACATGTGCGCCCAGGACACGTGGTTCTCCTCGACGGCGAGGTCCTCCGGCCGCTTCAGCATCAGGTAGCAGACGTAGAGCCCGTAGAGCGTCATCACCGCGCCGAGCGTGTGGAGGAGCACGACGCGGCCGGTCAGGATGCCGGTCGCGGCGCCGACGTTGATGAGCAGGAACGGCAGCACGAATGACGGCGAGATCATCCACGCGGCCCGCCGGACGCCGTAGACGATCGGGAGCGTGCGGCAGCCACCGCGCCGGTCGCCCTCCATGTCGGCGAAGTCCTTGGTCGTCGAGGCTCCGAGCAGGAACAGGCCGAAGATCGCGCCGATGTACCACGGCTCGGCGCCCGCGACGGTCTTGACGGCCGACCAGCCGGCGACTTTGAGCAGCACGCCGCGCGGAATGGCGATGGTGATATTCGCCCAGATCGCGTGGCGCTTGGTGCGCAGCGGCGGCACCGAGTAAATGATCGTCGCCACGACGGCGATGGCCACAATCCAGAAGCACTCGTGCCGTCCGCCAGGCGCGACGAGCCAGGCCAGCCCGAGCGTGAGCACGTACGCCGCCACCGTGAACACCCAGGCCTCGCCGATCGTCAGCCGGCCGGCAGGCAGCGGGCGCTTGCCCTTGTTCACGCGGTCGATCTCGAGGTCGTAGATCTGGTTGAGCGCGTTGCTGCCCGCGTTGAACACCATCGCCATCAGCGCGCCGATGAGCGCGGGCGCGACCGTCGGCCACGTGAACCGATCGGCCGGGTGCGCGCCGACCGCCGTCACCGCGCCCGACACGAATCCCAGCGCCGGCGCGATCAACGTGAACGGCCGGGCCAGATCGATGTAGGCGCGGATCATTTGAAGGCCACGTAGGCGAGCGCCAGGCCGGCGCCGATCGCCGTGTTGATGAAGTTGAGCGCGTCGTTGTTGAGCGTGCCCGAGGGCTCGAGCGTGGCGCCGAGGAGGCCCTCGGCGATCGACGCCACGGTGGCGGCCGCCACGACCACGGCCACCCAGGCGGCCGGAATGAGCCCGAGGCCCGCGGCGAGCGCGGCGAGCGCCGCCGCCGCGGCCACGCCCGCCAGCGTGCCCTCCAACGAGACGGCGCCCGTCGTGCCGGGCTCGACGCGCCGGAAGCCGGTCAGGAGCCAGGTCGTCCGGCCCCACGCCTTGCCCGCTTCGCTCGCGACCGTGTCGCTCGCTGAGGTGACGAGCGCAGCGACCATCGCCAGGCGCGCGAGGCTGGGGTCGTTCATGCCCAGGGAAATGGCCGCCGCCCACGCCGCCAGTCCGGTGTTGGCGATGGCGTTGCCGGCTCCGCGCCGGCCGCCCCGCGCTTCCGCGATGCCGGCGGCGAGTTTGCGGCGGAATCCCAGGCGAGTGACCGCCGCCGCGCACAGGAACGACGCGAAGAGGAGCAGCCATCCCTCCACACCCGCGCCGACGAACACGGCGACGCCAATGCCCGCGCCGATGATGGCGCCCGGCACGGTCACCGTTTTCGCGACATAGCCCAGCGCGGCCACCGCGACGTTCAGCGCCAGCGCCGGTCCGATCGCCGAAAGGGCCGGCCCGAGCGCGGCCCGCACCGCCGCCTGCTCGACGAACGTGAACGACCAGACCACCAGGGCGGCGGTCGCCGGCACCGACAGGTTGTCGTTCAGCCGGATGGGCACGGTTTCGACCAGGCCCGCGGCTCCCGCCGCGATCGTCGGCGCCACGAGCAGGAAGAACGACCACGGCGCGCCGACAAAGACGCCGCGCATCCAGAGGCCCGCCACCATGCCGGCGATGCTGCCGAAGACGACGAACGCGAGGAGTCCGCCGAACGACTTCTCGCGATTCCACGGCAGCGCCGGCGTGCGGAGATTTCGGCCGACGATCGTCGCGAAGCCGTCACCGGCCGCGAGGATCACCCAGACGATCGCGACGATGTCGAGCCGCGTCTTGAAGCAGAGAATCAACGCCAGGATGGCCACGGGATAGAGCACGATCCCGGACGTGAGCGGCCGCGCGAAATCGCCACCGCGAAACACGCGCGAGGCCATCCGCGGCAGCACGACGAGGTTGAAGGCCACGCCCAGTCCGGCCAGGAGCGCGGCCTGCTCCCAGGTGATCCACCTCAGGAGCAGCGCCGGCGCCCCCGC
>JANOGJ010000363.1:0-3753 GCA_031405995.1 Acidobacteriota bacterium | reverse complement strand
CGCACACGATAGCCCAGCCCGCGATACAGCTTCTCAATCCGCCTCGTGGCTTGGTTCACGAGGACGACGGGTCCCTCATGGCGCGAGAGGCACGCCGCCAGACGCTGCTGGTCCTCCCACGAGAAACCGCCACGCGAGTAGGTCGTGAACTGCACGTCGTAGGGCGGATCGGCGTAGACAAAGTCGTCAGCGTCGAAGTCGATCGCCTCGAAGTCCCGGCTCACGAATTCCCAGTCCGCGAGGGCGCCCGCGTAGACGGAAAAGTCCGTGACGTACCCGATGCGCTTGTACTGGCCGAACGGGACGTTGAACTCGCCCTTGCGATTGAAGCGACAGAGGCCGTTGTACCCCGTGCGATTGAGGAAGTAGAACAGACCCGCGGCCTCGCGGCTGTCCCTCGTGGCGCCGGCGACGAGCGCGTTGAAGCGGTCCCGATGCCGATAGAACAACCCCTCGTCGTTGGCGAGCCGGACGTCGATCGTCAATCCGCGCTTGAGCCACTGATAAAAGGAAATGAGGTGCGGGTTGGCGTCGTTGAGGAGCGCGCGCTCCGGGTCGAGGCCCAACGCGACCGCGAGCCCGCCGCAGAAGGGCTCCACGAGACGCCGGTGGCGGTGCCCCTCCCACATCGGGCGCAGGTACGGCACCTGCCACCGCTTGCCGCCCGCCCACTTGAGCGGCGGCTGCAGGGCGGCCCGCATCAACATTCCCAGCACGCCGTGAGTGTACTCCCGCGCACAATTCCGTCTTTTCAGAATCCGGCCTGCCGCCTGCAGGGCCCCTGAGGCGGGCGGATGGCGAGGATGAGGTGGGCACGGCGCTTGCGATCCCCGGAGGGCACCATCCATCTCGAAGGGGGAGGTCCCATGTTCGCGCGCATCGCCCGTCCGTCACGCCGCGTGGGTTTCGTCGCTTTGCTGGCGATCGTCGCGGCCGTGTCGCCATCTGCCGCTACGGCGCAGGTCACCCCGCCGGCCCCGCTGTCGGCACAGGCGCCGCCGGTCGTCGCCGCGCCCGCGGTGAACCCGTTCGAGAACTTGAGCCTCTTCATCGGCCTGGATGGCTCGAAGCAGCCGCAGGACCTGGGCATCAACGTCAACATGGGCGTCCGGTTCGCGCTGAACTGGGGATTTCCGGTGAGCCAGTCCGACAAGCTCGGCGCCCAGATCGGCATCGCGACCAACCTCTCGGACGCGGCCGTGCATGTGCTCGATCAGATCGAAGGCACGAGCCGCCGCGCGCAGGTGTACGTCACCGCCGGCATCTTCCAGCGGACCTCGCGCCGCATCAACTGGGGCCTGGCCTACGACATGCTCTTCCAGGACTACTACGACACCGTTCGCCTGGGTCAATGGCGCGGCCAGTTCGGCTACGCGATCAGCGATCGGCACGAAATGGGCGCGTGGGTGACGAAGGGCGTCGAGGGCGCGCGCGCCACCATGGTGTCCACCCCCGTGCGGCTGGACCCGATCAGCCAGTTGAACGGCTACACGACGCACACCTGGCCGTCGAACGCGCGGACGACGATCTGGGTCGGTCTGGCCGCCGGCCATAGCAACGTCGTCTGGCTGCTGCCTCCCGATACCGAGAGCGAGCGCTCCCTGGTGTACGGCGCGGAGCTCCACATGCCGCTCTCAGACCGCTTCGCCGTGACCGGTGCCGCCAACTTCATCACGCCGACGGCGAGCGGAACGGTGGACGCGTACCTTGGCGTCGTGTTCTATCCCGGCAAGAACGGCATGCGGCGCACGCCGGGCACCTTCAGTCCCGTGAGCACGGCCGGCAACAGTCCGATGTTCCCGGTCAACGTCAAGCGGTAGGGCCGGTCCATCCCGCGGCGCGCGCGGCTTCGGCGAGGACGCGCGACTTCGACCACCCGGCGGCCCGAAGGTCGGCGACGCCCGTGTCACCGTCCGATTTGCTCAGCTTCTCGGTCGCCGACTTCATCACCAGCGGATGATGCGCAAAGACGGCGGGTCGGGCGCGTCCGACGAGACGCGCCAGTTGGATCTGGCGGCCCGTGGACGCCAGCAAATCCCGGCCTCGGACGACGAGGTCGATCTCCTGCAGGTGGTCATCCACGCTCGCGACGAACTGGTACGTCCAGTTGCCCATCCGATCGCGGATGACGACGTCGCCGCACTGCGCGGCCGCGTCCTGGGACTGAGGGCCCGCGAGGAGATCGTCGAACGCCTCCGGCCCGGGCTCGAGACGGACGCGCCAGGCGACGCCGTCAGCGAGCCGGATGCCGCGCTCGCGGCACGTGCCCGGGTATCTCCGTTCGCCGTCGGTCCCGGGGACCGCGGCGGCTGCAATCTGCTGGCGGCTGCACTCGCATCCATAGATGAGACCGCGCCCGGCGAGCTGACGCGCCGCGTCTTGATAGAAATGATGCCGCTCGCTTTGGCGCGAGGTGCAGGGGCCGGCGCGAAACGCGGCCGTGGGAAAGATGTCCGGCGCGAACCCGAGCCAATCGAGGTCGTCGAGCAGCGCGCGTTCGAACTCCGGCCGGCATCGCTCCCGGTCGTGGTCCTCGATGCGAAGGAGCACCTGCGCGCCGCGCGCCCGCGCGAGGCCCCAGACGTACAGCGCGCTGGCGACGTGGCCGAGATGGAGAAGGCCGGTTGGCGCGGGAGCGAAGCGGGTACGCATCACGAAGGCAGCAATGGAGGCCGGGGCTTTAGCCCCGGCTGCGCGCTTTTCGCAACACGCCGTTGATGTCGGCCTTCTTGCCCGTTCGCAGTGCAGCCCACAGGTCGCCCACTTGGCGAAAGCGCGCGGGTGCGGTCCGGATCGTGAAGTCGCGAGGGTCGAGGCCCTTGGCGACCTCGGCCCAAGTGAGGGGCGTCGACACGCCGGCGTAATCGCTCGCGCGCGCCGAGTAGGCCGTCGCCAGCGTCTTGCCCAGGATGTTCTGCAGGTAATCGACGTAGACCGTGCCGCGCGGCCGTCGTCTCACCATGCGCTCGATGGTCGCGACCTTCGGGTGCTTCGCCGACACGATCGTGGCGACGAGATGGCACAGGAGCTGGCCGGTTTCGTAGGTCGTGCGTGGGGGCAGCGGGATGTAGATGTGCAGGCCCCTCGAGCCCGACGTCTTTGGCACACCCGGGACGCCAAGCCGGTCGAGCTCGTCCTTGACCCATCGCGCGACGTCGAGCACCCGATCGAAGCCGGCGCCTTCGCCTGGATCCAGATCGATAGCCGTGTAGTCCTGATGCAGCGGGTCGGCGACACGGGAGAACCACGGGTCCTGGGAGATGGACGCGAGCTGCGTCATGTAGAGCAGCGTCGTCAGCGACCCACCGATGAGACGGTCGCGCGGCCCCTCCTCGTCGATGGGATCGACCTTCTCAGGGAGGACCTCGCGGCGGACGCCGGGCGGCGTTTGTTCGGGATGCCGCTGCTGGTAAAACGCGTGCTTGTCGATGCCGTTGGGGAACCGCTTCATCACGAGTGGGCGGTCGTTGACGGCCGGCAGGACGTAGGACGCGACCTCCACGTAGTAACGCAGCAGCTCGCCCTTGGTGATGCCGAGTTTGGGCCAGAACAGCTTGGCCAGGTTTGTGACGCGGAGCGTGTCGCCGTTCGGCAGGGCGATGTCACCGTCTTTCTTGGAGTGCTCGAGTTCTAACAGCCGGTCGGCGACGGGTGACGCGGAAACGACGTCGGGGGGGGGGTTTTTCGTTTTTTGTAAAACCCCCCCCCCACGTTTTGCCGGGTGTTTAACACCCCCCCCCCGTTGTGGCCCCC
>JANOGJ010000862.1:0-1965 GCA_031405995.1 Acidobacteriota bacterium | reverse complement strand
CGCCTGGTGGCGCGGCGGCGGATCCCGCCGCGGCGCGGGCCGGTGGCGCCGGTGCGGGCGCCGCGGGTGCCGGACGAGGTGCGGGACGGGGAGCCGAAGCCACTCCGCCGGCTGGGGAGGCGCCGCCGCCGCTGCCGCCGGCGCCGACGCCCGACGACGGCATCGGGTTCTACAAGTCGGACGAGTGGGGCGCGAATTGGACGCGCATGAGCACGTTCCGCGGCGGCGGTCCGGCCTACTACGGCGAGATTTTCGTGGACCCGCGGACGCCCGACACCATCTGGGCCGTCAACACAAACTTCCAGTGGAGCAAGGACGCCGGCCGGACGTGGTCGAACATCGGCATCGAGAACAGCACGGCGAGTCTCGGCCAGGGTCAGGGAAGTTTCAACGTGCACGTCGATCATCACGACGTCACGTTCGACCCGAGCGATCCCAACCACATCCTCATCGGCAACGACGGCGGACTGTACGAGACGTACGACAACGGCGGGAAGTGGCGCTTCTTCGCCAACCTGCCGATCACGCAGTACTACCGGGTGGGCATCGGCAACGAGCAGCCGTTCTACACCGTGTGCGGCGGCACACAGGACAACTTCTCGCAGTGCGGGCCGTCGCGGACGAATCACGCGCTCGGCATCCGGACGAGCGATTGGTACCTCACGCGCGGCGGCGACGGCTTTCAATCGCGGCCGGATCCGCAGGATGCGAACATCGTATACGCCACGTCGCAGAGCGGCGGGCTGGCGCGGTTCGATCGGCGGACGGGTCGGGCCACAGGCCTGAACCCGACGAGCGGCCGCAACACCTTCCTGTTTCCCATTGACGAGCCGGCCGCGCCACCGGCCGGAGCCCCCGGAGCCGGGGCGGGCGCGGGCGGCCCGGGCGGCGGCGGCGATCGCACGAACTGGGACGCGCCCTACATCATCAGCCCCCATGCGCACACGCGGCTGTACTGGGCGAGCAATTACGTGTATCGCAGCGACGATGCGGGCGCCAGTTGGGCCCGCGTCAGCCCCGACTTGTCGCGCAACCTCAACCGCGCGGAGATTCCCTTCATGGGCAAGGTGTGGCCGCCGGGATCGATCGCGCTGCACGAATCCACGACGCCGCTCTCGAACATCGTGTCCATCGACGAGTCGCCCCTCCTCGAGGGCCTGATTTACGTCGGCACCGATGACGGGCTCCTGCAGGTGACCGAGAACGGCGGCAGGACCTGGCGCAAGGTGGAGGATTTCCCGGGTGTCGCCAAGTGGGCGTACGTCGCGGACGTGGCCGCGTCGCCACGCGACGCGAACGTCGTGTTCGCGGCGATGAACAACTGGCAGCGGGGCGACTACAAGCCGTACCTCGTGCGCAGCAACGACCGCGGCCGCACGTGGACGAACATCACGGGCAACCTGCCGGACAAGCACGACACGTGGGCGATCGCGCAGGATCATGTGAACGGCGACCTCCTGTTTACCGGGACGGAGTTCGGCCTGTTCTTCACGGTCGATGGCGGCCGGCGGTGGACGCAGCTTCGCGGCGGCATGCCGCCGGCGCAGGTGCGCGACCTCGATCTGCAGCGGCGCGAGAACGACGTCGTGATGGCGACATTTGGGCGCGGGTTCTGGATCCTCGACGACTACAGCCCGCTGCGCGAAGTGACGGCCGAGACGCTCGGCCAGGAAGCGCGGCTGTTCCCGCTGCGGCACGCCTATCAGTTCACGCCGTGGGGCATCACGGATCCGGGCTCGGCCGGCCTCGGCACGCTGGGCGGCAACTTCACGCTGCCGAATCCGCCCTTTGGGGCGGTGCTGACGTACCACGTGAAGGACACGATGCCGCCCGACGCGCGGCTCGTCGTGAACATCATGGATGACCAGAACCGGCAGGTGCGGAGACTCGAACTCGACAAGACCGCCGGTCTCCATCGCACGGCGTGGAATCTGCGCGCGGATGTCGCGCCGCCCCCGCCCCCGG
>JANOGJ010000822.1:0-1992 GCA_031405995.1 Acidobacteriota bacterium | reverse complement strand
GCCACGTTCAAGCGGCGTCTTCGCGCGCTTGTGGGTTCCGGGGCCCTCGTCGAGATTCGCGGCAACCGGTTCGGCCTGCCCGACCGGATGAACCTCATCGTCGGCCGGGTGGCCACCAACCCACGCGGCTTCGGGTTCGTGGAGGCGGAAACGCCGGATCCTGACGGCCCGTCCAGCATCTACATCGCGGGCAACAACCTCAATCAGGCGATGCACGGCGATCGCGTCGTGGTGCGCGTCGAGCACGGCCGCGACGGCGACCGCACGGAAGGCCGCATCGTGCGCATTCTCGAGCGCGGGACCGAGCGCATCGTCGGCCGCTACGAGAAAGAGGACTCGGGCTTCGGGTTCGTGGTGCCGTTCGATCGTCGTTTGATCATGGACGTGCAGGTGCCGAAGGGCGAGACGAAGAACGCCGCGCCCGGCGAGATGGTCACCGTGCAAATCACGCGCTGGCCGACGCCGACGCGCCCGGCCCTCGGCCGCGTCGTCGAAGTGATTGGGCGCCTCGAGGCGGCCGGCGTGGACACGACGGTCATCATCCGTAAGTACAGCCTGTCGGACACGCATCCGGAGGCCGCGGTGAGCGAAGCGCGGCGGCTCGGCGGCGTGGTCCGCGAGCGCGACCTCGAGGGCCGCACGGATTTCCGCGCGTGGCCCACGGTCACCATCGACGGCGAGCACGCGCGCGATTTCGACGACGCGATCTCGCTCGATCGGCTGCCGAACGGCAACTTCTGGCTCGGCGTGCACATCGCCGATGTCTCCCACTATGTGATCGAGGGCACCGCGCTCGACACCGAGGCCTACGAGCGGGCGACGTCCGTCTATTTTCCGGAACGCGCCGTGCACATGTTTCCGGCGGAGCTGGCGACCGGGCTCTGCAGTCTGAACCCGCATGTGGACCGGCTCGTGCAGTCCTGCCTCATGGAAGTGGACAGCCGCTCCGGCCAGGTCGTGCGGTACGAGACGCACGACGGCGTCATCCACAGCCAGGAGCGCATGACCTACACCGCGGTGAACGCGATCCTGACGGATCGGAACCCCGAGGTGATGGAGCGGTACCGGCCGCTCCTGCCGCTGTTCGAACGCATGTACGAGCTCTTCCAGACGCTGAACGCGCGCCGCCGGCGCCGGGGCTCCATCGACTTCGACCTGCCGGAATCGGAGATCGTGCTGGATGACGCGGGCCTGGTCGAGAAGATCGTACGGTCCGAGCGCAACGTCGCGCACCGGCTGATCGAGGAGTTCATGCTGCTCGCCAACGAGACGGTGGCGGCGCACCTCCACTCGCGGGACATGCCGTCGCTCTACCGGGTGCACGAGCCGCCGGACCCGGCGAAGGTCGAGATCTTCGAGGAGTTCATCTCCACGCTGGGCTATGCGCTCACCGGCGGTCAGGATCGGATGGAGCCGCGCAACTTCCAGAAGCTGGTCGAGCGGATCCAGGGCAAGCCGGAAGAGAAGCCCATCGCGTTCCTGATGCTGCGCACCATGCAGAAGGCGCGGTACGACCCCGCCAATCTGGGCCACTTTGGCCTCGCGGCCGAGGCGTACACGCACTTCACGTCGCCCATCCGCCGGTACCCCGATCTCGTGGTGCACCGTGCGCTGCGCGAATCGCGCCGGGGCGTGGACGCGGACCGGCGCGCCGAACTCGTCCTGGACCTGCCCGATATCGCGCGGCACACGTCCGAGCGCGAGCGCCGCGCGACCGACGCCGAGCGCGAGCTCGTGCAATGGAAGAAAGTCCGGTTCATGGCCGACAAGGTCGGCGACGAGTTCGAGGGCTACATCACCGGCGTCAGCGCCTTCGGCCTCTACCTCGAGCTGGTCGAGCACTTCGTCGAGGGGATGGTGCACGTCTCGACGATGGCGGACGACTACTACCGGTTCGTCGAGCGCGCCCACGTCCTGCGCGGCGAGAAGAACGGCCGCGTCTACCGGCTCGGCGACCGCGTGAAAGTCCAGGTCATTCGCGTGGACCTCGAG
>JANOGJ010000808.1:0-6182 GCA_031405995.1 Acidobacteriota bacterium | reverse complement strand
GGTACGACCCCTTTATCTTGTAATCGTGTAGTTCGACAACGCGTCTCGGAGCTTGGGCGCGAGGATGATCGACAGCGCCCGGCGGTAGCTCATGCCGCCATCGGTGACGTTGTTGGCCCGGAGGTACTCGTCGTAGACGCGTGACGCGGTCGCCGACACGCCCGGCCGCTCGGCGCTGCGGCGCTGAGTGATCGCGTCGAGGTCGGACAGCACGCCCGGATCGAGCTTCTTCATCGCCTCTTTCCGGAGTTCCGCCGGCAGGGCGCTGCCCGCGGCGCCAATCAAATACAAACTCGCGCTGTAGGCGAACTCGTGCCCGCCCTTCATGCACGCCAGCCAGCCCACGGCGCTGGCCTCGGCCTCGTCGGCGTGTCCCGACAGATGCCCCCACTCGTGCGCCAGCACGAACGGCCGCTCGTACGGCAGCAGGTCGGGATGGACAATCGTCTCGAGCGCGAGCGGGTTCAGCATGCCGGTGATACCCGCCGACGTGAAGAACGGCGTCAACACCAGGGAGTACTTCGGCCGCCCCTCCCGGGAGAGCGGCGGGCGGCCCAGGAGCTTCAGTCCGGTGTTCAGCGGCACGAACAGCCGCTCGGCGATCTGGTTGTACGACAGCGCCGGCCCCGCCATCACGCCCTGGCGCAGGCGGCTCGCGAGGATGTTGCCGTCGATCATGGCCAGCTGCAGCGCCTCGATCGTCGGCCGGTTCACCGTCCCCTTCGGCAGCTGGGCCTCGAGCGGCTGCCGCCGGTAGTTGAACCCCCAGGCCCAGACAAACATGATGGTGATGATCGCGCCCATGCGCGCCACGCGCCGCGCGATTTCCCAGATCGCGTCGAAGATGCCCCGCTGGCGCACGACGTAGTACAGGCGCCGGATCCGGAAGAGCACGGCGATCACGAGCAGGATGATGATCGCGTCAAGTGCCGCGAACGGGAGGAAGTTCGTCGCCCCCGTGAAGATGTTCTGCAGCCACGGGTACATGTCCTGCGAATAGAACATCTCGACGACGTTCGGCGGCACCGGCACGAAGACCGTGGCCAGGGCCACCACCGGCGCCACGATCGACCAGCGAATGGGCTCGGGGTTCAGCGTGTAGGGTTTCGGCGCTGGTCTCATGGCTTACCCAGGATCAGCCGCACCGATCGCTGATAGGTGAAGTAGGAGAACGCCCACTGTGTCATGACGGTCAGCCGGTTCCGGAACCCGATGAGCTTATAGATGTGCAGCAGCAGCCACGCCCACCAGGCGACCTGGCCCTTCAGCCGGATCCAGTTGAGGTCGCACACCGCCGAGTGCCGGCCGATGGTCGCCATGGTGCCGAGGTCGCGATACGCGAAGGCGCCGCGCGGCCGGCCCGCGATCGACGCGAGCACGTTTTCAGCCGCGAGCCTGCCCTGCTGCAACGCGACCTGAATGACACCGGGCAACGGGCGGCCATCCGTGCCCGCCAGCATCGCCAGATCGCCGACCGCGTAGACGTCGTCGCGGCCCGGTACGGTCAGGTCAGGATTCACTTTGACGCGCCCCATCTGATCGAGCGGCACACCAAGGGTCTGGCCGAGCGGCACTGCCGACACCCCGGCCGTCCAGAGGATGGTCCCCGCCTCGATTGTCTCGTCGCCAAGCCGCACACGTCCCTTCTGAATATCGGCCACAGGCGCGCCGGTCCACACCGTGACGCCCAGGCGCTCGAGCGCCCTCCGGGCGAACGCCGGCAGGGGCGCGGGATAGGTCGGCAAGACCTCGGGCCCGCTCTCGATCAGGATGATGCGAGCGCTTTCTGGATCGATAGCCCGGAAATCCCGGGCCAGGGCGTGGCGCGAGATCTCAGCCAGGGCTCCTGCAAGCTCCACGCCAGTGGGGCCTCCCCCCACCACCACGAAGGTCAGCAGCCTGCGCTGGGCCTGCCGATCACGTTCTCGTTCGGCCTGTTCGAAGGCCATCAGGACCTGCCGGCGGAGGGCCAGGGCGTCCTCCATCGTCTTGAGCCCGAAGGTCTCGGGCTGCCAGTGGTCGCGGCCGAAGTAGCTCGTTCGCCCGCCGGCGGCCACGATGAGGTGGTCGTAGCCGACGGCTTCGTCGCCCAGCCGGACGACGCGCGCGGCTGTGTCGATGGCGGTCGCCTCGCCGAGCCAGACCTTCAGATTGCGCTGGTTGCGCAACACCCACCGGATCGGCGACGCGATATCGCCCGGCGACAGGCCGGCGGTCGCGACCTGATACAGCAGCGGCGTGAAGACATGGTGGTTCGCGCGATCGATCAGGAGCACGTCCACCGGCGCGCGCGCAAGGACCTTGGCCGCCGAGAGGCCGCCGAACCCTCCGCCGATGATCACCACGCGGGGGTGTGACATGAGGGAAAGATAGCAGACGGTGACATTGAGTCATTGAGTTATTGGCTATTGGTTATTGCATCGGGTCATTGGTTATTGGTCATTGCATTGCCTCATTGCCTCATTGCCTCATTGCCTCATTGCCTCATTGCCTCATTGCCCCATTGCCCCATTGCCCCACTAACTGTTGTCTTACAATTAGCCCATGGCTGAATCCACCGTCGCGCCGCCCCGGTCGTGGGGCCGCTCGACCGTCGCCACCGCGTGCACGCTCGACTGTCCGGACAGCTGCAGCCTCGACGTCACTGTTGAGCGCGGCAAGATCCTCAAGATCGACGGCAACCGAGCCGCGGTGTCCACCGAGGGCTATATCTGCGGCAAGGTCCGGCGGTTTGACCGGAGGGTGTACGGCGAGAAGCGCCTGCTCTTCCCCGCCGTGCGCAAGGGTCCGAAGGGATCGGGTGTGTTCGAGCAGGTGACGTGGAACGAAGCGCTCGACCTCATCGCGACGAAGATGGTCGCGGCGCGAGACCAGTTCGGCGCCGAAGCCGTGCTGCCGTACCACTACGGCGGATCGAACGGGATCCTGACAAATGACTTCGAGGACGCGCGGCTGTTCCGGCGCTTCGGCGCCTCCCGCCTCGCGCGCACGCTCTGCGCGGCGCCGACCGGCGCGGCGGCGACCGCGATGTACGGGCGCATGGCAGGCGTGGGCTACGACGACTACGAGCACGCGCAGCTCATCGTCGTCTGGGGCTGCAACCCGTCGGCGTCCGGCATTCACCTCGTGTCGCACATTACGCGGGCGCAGTCGCGGGGCGCCAAGCTCGTCGTCCTTGATCCGCGGCGCACGCCGCTCGCGCGCAAGGCGGATCTGCATCTGCCGGTCCGGCCCGGCACGGACCTGCCCGTCGCGCTGTCGATCATTCACGACCTGTTCGAGCGCGGACGCGCGGACGCCTCGTTCCTGTCCGAGCACGCGACCGGCGTCGACGAGCTGCGCGCGGCCGCGCGAACCTGGCCGATCGAGCGCGCGGCGGCGGAGGCGGGGCTCGACGCCGCCGACCTCGTGAAGTTTGCCGACTGGTATGCGACAAGCGCGCCGGCGGTGATTCGCTGCGGCTGGGGGCAGGAGCGCAGCCGCAACGGCGGCGGCGCGACGCTCGCGATCCTCGCGCTGCCGGCGGTGGCCGGGAAGTTCGGCGTGCGCGGCGGCGGCTACACGATGAGCAACTCCGGTGCGTGGGGTATTGCCGCCGAGGCGCTCATCGGCGTCCCGCAGGCCTCGACGCGGACCGTCAACATGAACCACCTCGGCCGCGCGCTGACCGCGTACCGCGATCCGCCCGTGTCCGTGCTGTTCGTTTACAACTGCAATCCGCTCGCGACGGTGCCTCACCAGAATCTCGTCCGCGAGGGCCTCAAGCGCGAGGACCTGTTCACGGTCGTCTTCGAGCAGGTCATGACGGACACGGCCGAGTTTGCCGACGTCGTGCTGCCGGCGACCACGTTCCTCGAGCATTACGACGTGGCGAAGGGATACGGGGCCTACCATCTGCACCTGGTGACGCCGGTCATCGACGCCGTCGGCGAATCGCGGCCGAATCACGAGGTGTTCCGCGAGTTGGGCGTTCGACTGGGACTGGTTGACGGCAGGGACGACCTCGGTGAGACGGGCGCGCTGCTCGATGCCGCGGCCCGGCTGCCCGAACAACACGCGGCGACGCTGCTCGCGGGCCAGCAGGCCGTCGCGCCTGGCGATGGGCGGCCCGTGCAGTTCGTGGACGTCCTGCCGAAAACGCCGGACGGGAAGGTCCACCTCTTCCCCACGACGTTGGAGACGCGGCACGGGCTGTATCACTACGAGCCCGATCCGGCGACCGCGCGCTATCCGCTGAGCCTGATCTCGCCGGCGAGCGAGCACACGGTGTCGTCCACGCTCGGTGAGCTGCGGCCTGGCATCGCGCGCGTGAAGATCCACCCCGACGACTCGCAAGCGCGAGTGATCGCCGACGGCGACCCAGTCCGCATTTTCAACGACCTGGGCGAAGTGCATTGCGAGGCGTCGGTGACGCCCGAAATCCGGCCGGGCACGCTCTCCCTGCCGAAGGGCCTGTGGGCCATGAGCACGTTCAACGGGTCAACGGCCTGCGCGCTCGCGCCGGACACCTTGACCGACATCGCCGGCGGCGCCTGCTTCAACGACGCACGCGTGCGGGTGGAGCGCAGCGCGTAGCGCGGCGGCGACCGGTGCAGGACCTCGCTGCCAGGGACGAAGCCATGCTCGCACGCATCGTCGACGGTCGCACGGACCTCGTGCTCGACTGGCTCGCCGAGGGACATCCCGCGAGCTCGGTGGACGCCGGCGGGGTGTCCCTGATCGAGTGGTGCGCCTACTACGGCGACGTGAGCGCCATTCGCTTCCTGCTCGCGAACGGCGCGGCGCTGGCGGCGCTCGGGACGAACCTGGGCCTGCACGGCGCCGCGTTCCACGGGCACTGGCGCCTGTGCCAGTTCCTGATCGAGCAGGGAGCGGACGTGAACGCAAGCGTGCCCGACACCGGCGAGACGCCGCTGCACGCCGCCCTGTGCAAGGCCAATCGACCCGCCTACGAGCTGGTGCTGTCGGTCCTGCTCGGCCATGGCGCGGATCCCGGACGAGCCGCGCATCCGTGCGCGGAAACCTCGGCCTTCATGCGCGACGCGCGCACGCGGGGCGAGACGCCGCTCCACCGCGCCGCCGCGTTCGCATCCGCCGAGGCCATCCGCCGGCTGCTCGACGCGGGCGCGCCCGTCGCTGCCAAGGATGCCCATGGGGACTCGCCGCTCGCCTGGGCGAGCTGGCACCTGCGTCCCGATGCCGTCCTGCGCCTGCTCTGCTATGGCGGCATCTCCATTCCCCGCGAGCGCGGCTCGACCTTCGATCACGGCGCGGGCTGGGGGGTGATGGAGATGTCCCTCTTGGGAACGCCGCATGTCTAGTGCGCAGCCACGGAGCCACGTCATGAGCCGATGCTTGCCTGTGCTCCTCGCCTTGGTCGCGCTGCGCTCCGCGAGCGCGCCATGCCAGGAGCCCGGGGCCGCGCAGGTCATCCCGCTCACGCGGGAGGCCGGCCTCTTGTTCCTCGACGTCGAAAGACCCGGCGCAGCGCCGCTCCTCGCGCTGCTCGACACGGGAGCGTCCGCTTCGGCGATCGACCCCGGCCGCTCGCGAGAGCTCGCCGTGGTCGAGACGAGCGAGGTCATGGGCACGACCGGCTCGCTGCAGGCGGAGATCGTGATGGTCGAGGGGCTGCGCCTGGGCTCGCTGGAGCTCCCTGCGCTGCGGGCGACGCGGCGTGAGCTCGGCGGGCTGCTCGCTCCGGCCGGGCGCAGGGTCGACCTGATCCTCGGCTCGGACGCGCTCGCCGAGCTCGTCGTGACGATCGACTTCGAGCGCTCTTGCCTCGAGCTCGCGCGCGGAACCGGCCCCGATCCGGAGGAGCGAGGCGTCCCGATGCTCCTGGACAACGGCATACCGACCCTTACCGCGTCGCTCGGCGGCCTCGACACGAGCCTGCGGATCGACACCGGCGCGAGCCTGTTCGAGAGCGAGGACGTGTACGTCAACATCCCCACCAAGCTCTGGCTCGCGCTGCGCGAGCGTCATCCGGGCCTCGTGCCCTCGACCTCGTTCCTGGGCACCGGTGCCGATGGCAAGGCGGTCGACCTGCCCGTCGCTCCGCTCGCGGGAGCGCGGATCGGGCCGCTCGCGCTCGAGCGCGTCTTCGTGATCGTGCAGCCGGAGGCCGGCTACTTCGCCGACCCAGAGGCGAAGGGCTTCGTCGGCAACAACTTCCTGGA
>JANOGJ010000806.1:0-4455 GCA_031405995.1 Acidobacteriota bacterium | reverse complement strand
CGCCGCGTGGATCGTCGCCTGCTCGATCTTCGGGGCCGGCGCGCCCGGCGTCCGGTAGAACTCGAGCGTGTCGTTCGTGACCTGGGACGCCAGCTGGCCCGAGAGCGCCCAGCCCAAGGTCCCGCTCGTGAAGTAGCTGTTCACGAGGAAGTTCCCGAGGACGTCGCCGCCCGTGGAGGGCGCCAGCGGATCGACACAGTCGGTCTTGACCGACGAGAGCGCCGGCCGACGGGTGAGGGTCACGTGATTCAGTTGGTAGGCCCCGGTGCTCGCTGGCGCATTCGCATCGGCGGCGTAGAAGGCCAGCGTCGCGTCCGTCCACGTCTTCGTCGTGTGCATCCGCATCGTGTACGGGCGCTGTATCTGTCCGGGGTCAAGCCAAAAGCTGCAGACGGCCAGATCGTCAAACGCCGCGTTGTGGATCATCACCAGCAGCCGCTTGGGCACCGTGTCGGTGTTGCCCATGTCGAACGTCGTCTCGAGCGGCGCGCCGGCCGGCAAGGCGACGCCCGTGTACTGCATCACGACGGCCTGCGTCGCGTTCCCGTGCCGGTAGAAACTCAGGCCGTTCGTCAAGCTCCACGAGATCGGCCCGCCCGAGGAGTACATGCCCCACCCCACCGGCAGCCCGTTGCCGCCGAGCCCCTGGTTGAAGTTCCCGTTGACGACCACGTCGCCCGACGTCACTTCGAGCGGCGCCGACACCGTGCCGGTGCACGGGCCCGAGGGGCCCGCCTGCCCACGAGCGATGACGGTGTAGTAGCCCACCGCGGCGTACGTGTGCGTGACGACGAGCGGGAGCTGATACGGGGAGGCGATCGTGTACGGCGTAATCGCCCCGTCGCCGAAATCGACCTCCACTTTGCTGCAGGGCTGGGTGGCGCCGGTCACCGTGACACTGACGACCGTGCCGAACTTGGCGCTCTGGGGCGCGAGGGAAACGCCCGTCACCCGGGCCACCGGTGGGGATGGCGGATCGTTGGGGGCGATCGCCGCGAGGAGCCGGGTCCCGAGGTAGAGAGACTCCCTCACGATCTGCGGCCCGCCAGCCGTCTCCCGGTACTCCGCGAGTTGCTGCGACCCGACCCCGTGAACGTAGTACCGCACGCCATCCGCCCCGGACTTCATGACGCGGATCTGGTCGGCGTCGTAGGTGTACGTGGTCGTCGCGCCCGCGACGGTGGCCGTCTCGAGCATGTGGAACGGCGTGTAGGTGTAGTCGCCGCCGTTGCCATCATTCTCCATGTTGCCGGCCCCGTCGTACGTGAACGTTCCGGTTTCTGGCACGCCCAGAGCGCTCGTCGCGGTCGACAACCGAAGCGTGGTGGGGTGGTAGGTGTACACGACGTGGTGGGGGCCCACCTCGCCCTTCGTGCGCCGGTTCCCCAGCACGTCGTAGGTGAACTCGGTGGCGCCGAATTCGGTGACTCGCTCCAACCGATCGAGGACGTCGTACACGTAGCCTGCGCTCTTGTCCGGCCGTGGATCCGTCACGGCGATCACGTTGTTGGCGCCGTCGTACGTGTAGGTCAGGTCCAGCGGTCCACTCACGAGGTGCTTCGGGCGGTAGCGGTCGTCGAACGTCACCGTTTCGGTCGGGTCGTTCGGCGTCTGATCGTTCGCCAGGCGATAAGACGCGATCGCGCCGGACGGATGGTAGGTGAATTGGTCGGCGACCACGATAGCGCCACTCCGCTTCACGGCGATCACGCGGTTCGCCGTGTCGTACTCGTAACTCACCACAAGCCCGGACGGATAGGTGATCGACGTCCGGTTGTCGTGCCCGTCGTACGCGAACTCGCTGACGAACGCCCGGCCGTTGATCGTCTCCGTGCGCTTCGTCAGGCGGTTCGCGCTGTCGTAGACAAAGGCGGTCGTCACGCCACCCTTCGTGACACTCGTGCGCAGGTCGGACTCGTTGTAAGCGATCGTGACGTCGTCGATCGTGCCGGGCGCCTCCACGATCTCGAGCCGGTGGTTGCTGTCGTAGGTGTACGTGAACTGCTGATTCCGGGCGTCGAGCTTCTCCTTCAGGTTGCCCACACCGTCGTACAGCGTGTAGTTTGTCGTGCCCGATTCAGGCTGGGTCTCCGACGTGAGGCGGTTCTGACCGTTGTAGTTCCAGGTCCGATTCGGCGCGCCCGATTGCGAGGGCGCCTGCACGGTGGTGAGACTGCCGTGGACGTTGTAGCTGTACGTCCAGACTTTGAGGGCCGCATCGGTCACGGACGCGAGGCGCGCGTCCGAGGGATCCCCAAAGGCCTCGTAGTGCTGGACGGTCGAATGGCCGAGCTCGTCGATCACCGTGACATCGGACCCGGTATACGTGGTCTGGACAAAGGACGGTGGATCCGGCGCAACCGCCGGATGGATCACCTTCGTGACGCGGTCGAGCGCGTCGTACTCAAACCAGTCGCCCAAATCTGCGGTCGTGTACGGATAGCTTTGGTAGACCTTGCGTCCGGCCGCATCGTACGCCGTTCGCGTACGGATATCGACGTCGGCGTGCGTCACCGTGCCGATCACCCGTCCAAAACCATCGAAGCTCGTCGTGACCATCGAAGCCGGCGACCCGACCACGCCGCGTGTCACGGTCATCGACGATCCGTCGGGGGCGTAGTCCGTCGACGTCGGATAACCCAACGGCGGCGTCACCTTCTTGATTCGATCGAGCAAGTCGTACTCGAGCCAGGTCGTGAACGTGCGGCGCGTTTCGGACTCGACGGTGCCGGACGGGTTGATCGTCCGAGTGACGGTGTATTCGGGCGTCTGGACGGTGCTCGGCACACCCCAGGCATATGCTTGCTCGGTCACCTTGCCCTCTGCATCCGTTGTTTTCCAGACGTTGCCGCGACCGTCCTGCGTGGCCTGGAAACTCGTCGGGACGCCGTCGACGGTCGCGGACTCTCGAAAGCCCGTGGCCAGGTCGTGTCCGAACGTCCGGACTGATGACCCGCTTCCGGGGAGGGTAACGGTAATCTCCTTGGGGCGGCTGCAGATGTACGGGGTAAAAGCGTTCTCGTACACGACATCTGTCGTGCGGGCAAGATCGTCCACCGTGCCCGGGAGTTCTCCGGTGGCGACAATGTGGTTCGGCTGCCCGCAATTACCGAACTGCGTCGCAAGCCGCTCGGCAGGTGTCGATGACAAGGAGGCCGCGTATCCATAAGTCGTCTCCCATTCGAGGCTGCCGCGGACCAGTCTGCCCGTGATGGGCACGGGCACGTAGAAATACAGGTCGGGGTCAATAGGATCCTCCGGCCCGAGATTCAGAGAGAGAGCCCCGTAGGCAAGGCCCTCGGCCTCCTTGAGCTCAGTTCCAAACCACACCTGTCGATCCGCCGGAATCAACTGGCCATAGATCCAGAACGATTCATAGATGAGGGTCTTCGTCGGCCCGACCAACGTCGTCTTATTCAGGTTGTGCTCGGACGCGTCGTAATCGAGTGTCCATGATCCGCCCTGGATCTCGCGCCCACTCGTCGTGCGCGCCCTCAGCACGAGGGAGTTTGGATAGACCGTGGGCGAACCCTCTCCGTTCCGGCGAAACTGGTGCGTGCCCCATGTGTAGCTGACCACGCCGCCTTGCGGCGTCGTGACGGACCTGATCAGTTGGTCGTCGTACTCGTAGGTCCAGACGGGACCCTCCTGACCCTGTGGATTGCTTGTCGGCAGGTAGGCCTTTTGGAGAAGTTGATTGCCAAGATACGTCGTCCACTCATAAGTCCACGTGCGTCCGCCCTCGGCCATCGTCCTCAGCACTCCTGTCGTGCCGTCGTAGGTGAACAGGATCCCTCGCGTCTGGCCCTCACCCACCGCCTGCGTGATCTGAGAGATTCGCCTGCCGGTACCCGCCGTCTCCCACGACACGGTGACCAGATTCCCAAACGCGTCGCGGATTTCCGAAAGGTAGGCGATGTCCACGACGTCAGCGTCAACGAACTTGCAGACGAGGCCGTTCGGCAGCCTCACCTCGCGAGTCGCGGGTGTGTAGCGCCAGAAGTCCTTCGTGAAGAGCGGCTGGCCCCCGGCTGACGGCTCCAGGGTCGTGTGTTCGGCGCCATCCGGCGTGGCGAAGACCGGCATACGGAGCGCGCCGTGCCCGTGCGGGTCGAGTTCAGGGAAGCCGGGGATGGTGACAGGCTCCCTCGGAGAGACGGACACCGGCAGCCCGGCCAGTCCCATGGACCATCCGATCGTCGCGTTGCCGGCTCCGCTCTTGACGTTGTAGTACCGCGCGAACGCGAGATTGAACCCTGCGGGACCCGGCAGGGTGAGGTCCGTGAAGGACAGCACCAATCCGCCCGTCGTCATGTCGATGTTCTCGAAGGGCAGCGGCGAGAAGTAGTCGCGGTTCTGCTGGAAGCCCCTCGCTTCGATCGAGGGGTCGCCAGAACCCTGGTACCGCCAGGCGTGTGCCGTGCTGGAACTCAGCGCGGCCGCGAGGCCAAGCGC
>JANOGJ010000803.1:0-2022 GCA_031405995.1 Acidobacteriota bacterium | reverse complement strand
GTGGCCGCCACCGCCGCCCCCAACGCGGCGTTGGTGTCGGTGAACGACAACCCCGTCGTCTCGCCTATCTTGTCGTGGCTGTCTACGCCGTCCCAGATGGAGATGATGTATTTATCTGGCGTACGAGTCACCGCGGTCGTGTTCGTCTCGACCGCCGGCCAGCGCAACACGACGCTGGTCGTCGCGCGGTTGACGCGGACGATCGCGACCGGAGAAGGCTGCCCGATGAGCCCGCCGCTGGTGTAGTACGGCCACACGCGGTAGCGCTCCTCGGTCAGCACGGAGCCGGCCTGCGTGTCGATCGAGAGCCCGCTCGGGGGCTCGATGTCGTTGTCGAAGTCGACCTCGTCGAGCGACCACGCGGTCGCGCTCGTCCGCGACAGTTCACGGAAACGATACGACGGATGCGACAGCGACAGCACGTCCGCGGACTGCGTGTAGTGGATGTCGAACAGGTCCGCCTCGAGGTAAGGGGTCGTGACCTCGACCACCGACGCGACCGTCCCGCCCGCGCTGTACGCGCCGAACGCGAGAGTGTCGATCGCGACGCCGTCGAGGTCCGTGAGTTCGAACGTGTTCGCGCCCGCGTTGACGTTCGCGACCTTGAAGTACCGCCCGTTGACCTCGGTCATGCCGGCCACGGAGGCCACGTAGACCCACTGCCCGTTCGTGAAGTCCGCGCCGACGTAGGTCAACACGCCGGGGTTGGCCTGGCTGATCCCGCTCACGACCTGCGAGTCGTTCAGCAGGGTCGCGGTGTTCGTGTGGAAACGCGCGTACAGATCGCCGAACTCGATGATGTAGGTCTGCTCGGTGTTGTACGCGAACGGGACGAAGTACGCGACCTTGTCCGCGTACTTCTGCCGCAGCACCATCTTCGTGCCGGCGCGGCTCTCCCACGGGCCGTGCGGCAGGGTGCGGCCGTTGCGCGAGAGAGCGAGCCCGGTCTGGTGCTTCAGGAGGTCGACGCGCCCGTAGAGTTCGGGCGCGATCTCGCCCCCGGCGAACGAGCGCTGCAGCGTGCGGATCGTGCTCATCGCCGGGCGCGGATCCCGGCGGGCTCGAAGTCACGGGGCCCGGTGGCCTGGCGGCCCATGCTGTTGATCGCCGCGGCGTCGGCGAGCGCGCCCGCGAACAACTTGAGTTGGACTTCCTTCTCCTTCCGGTCCTTCGAGATCGGGCCGACCAGGAGGGAGGCGAGGTAGTGCGAGACCGCGATCACGAACTGCGGCGACCACTTCGTGGTGTCGGTGACCTTCGCGACGTAGACCAGTTCCGGCTCCTCGACGTTCGTGTAGAGCACCGTCAGGCCACCGGCGTTGACCTCGAGGTCGAACTTCTGCACCGCGTTCTCGTCGGTCGATTCAGGCAGCAGCACCTTCAGCGGGCGCAGGCAGTCCGCCGGCAAGCCGTACGAGAACGACCACGACGCGGTCGGCTCCTCCTCGAGCAGCGAGAGCGTCGCGCGCTTACGCGCGAAACCCCACGCCGCGCGGGGGTGACCGAGCGCGAAGTCGCGCGCGATCGGGTAGAAGCGGGCGCACGCGGCTGCCTCCGCGCTGCCGTCCGGCGGCACGATCGCGGTGACCGTGCCGCCCTCGCCGAGGTGCGAGAGGGCCAGGTTGCAGATGTCGACTTGCGATGCCATGTGCGCCTCTCAGCGCCGCGCGCGGCGGCGGGCCCGGATGAGCCACTCGATCGCCGCGCCGAGCACGCCGCCGAAGGGTGGACTGACGAAGGATGACAGGAAACGCAAGCCTTTCGCGCCCCTCGCCGCGGGCCGGGGGACCACGACGCGCGTCCCGATCGGGGCCCGCGGTCCGACTCGGGAGGGTGGCGCCACCCGGATGACGAAGATGTCCCTGCGCGCCGTGCGGCCCATGCGCCGGACGACGATGACGCCCTCGGGGACGTCGGGGCTCGCCGCGGGCGCGACGAACAGGAACGGGGGCGCGATCCTGACGACCATGCCGCGGCCGCGAGCGGGCGGACCGGGCCGGCGGTAGACGATCACGCCGTCGG
>JANOGJ010000758.1:0-7813 GCA_031405995.1 Acidobacteriota bacterium | reverse complement strand
ATGAAGTCGTCGAGGTTGACGCTGCCGACTTCCTCCTCGCCTTCGATGAGGAACTTGATGTTCACCGGCAGCGAGCCGGCCTTCTTCATGTAGGCCTCGATGGCCTTGATGTGCATGAAGACCTGGCCCTTGTCGTCGGCCGAGCCGCGGGCGTAGATCTCGCCGTCGCGGATGGTCGCCTCGAACGGCGGCGAGGTCCACAGGTTGACCGGGTCGACGGGCTGCACGTCGTAGTGCCCGTAGAAGAGGATCGTCGGCGCGCCGGGCGCATGGAGCCAGTCGCCGCACACGATCGGGTTGCCGGGCGTCTCGACGAGCCGGACGTTCTCGAGGCCGATGCGGCGCATCTCGTCGGCGGTCCACTCGGCGCAGCGCCTTACGTCGCCGGCGTGCTCGGGCAGCGCGCTCACGGACGGAATGGCGAGGTACTCCTTCAGCTCGGTGATGTAGCGATCGCGGTTGGAATGGATGAAGTCGATGACTGGAAACATGGGTTCAGGGTTCACGGTTCAGGGTTCTGGTTCACGGTTCCGGGTTCTGGTTCACGGTTCCGGGTTCTTAGTGCGGAAGAGCATAACCCACACGATGATCGCGGTCGCGGCGCAGGCGATCAGAATGATGACCGGCAGCGGCAGAAGTTCGAAGATCGTCTGGGCCAGGTACGCCTGCAGGTAGCAGAGCGGCGCCATGCCGAGGAGCGTGCCGAGCGCGACTCGTCCAGGCCCGACGCCCGCGAGTCCGGCCGCGTAGGAGACCAGATCCGACGAGGTGAGCGGGTTCACGCGAAGGATGAACACCACCCATGCGCCCCGGCGCGAGAGCCGTTCACGAATCGCCGCGAAGCGGGGCGAGTGCACATGCCGCGCGAGCCAGGGCTCGCCGAACGTCCGCGCGAGGAAGCAGGCGATCGCCGCCCCCAGCACGTTCCCGACGAGCGAGAGCGTCCCGCCGACGAATCCGCCGAAGATCGCGCCCGCCGGCGCGTAGAGGAGCAGGCCGGGAATCGGCGCGACGAGCACCTCGACGGTGACCGCCGCGACGTAAACGACGGGCGCCAGCGCACCCCAGCCTCGCACGTACTCGCGGAGCGCGTCGATCGTGGACGCGCCGGTGGTCGCCGACAGCAGCACGTGCATCAATCCGCCGGTCGCGAACGACCACACGGCCCAGCCGACCAGCGCCGCCACGACGGTGAGTGCGGCAAGGCGTTTCGTTCTCGCGTTCACCCGTTCACCCGTTCACCCGTTACCATAGTCGCTCATGCTCGTTTCCCGTCGCACCTTCCTCAGCCACGCCTCAGCCGTCACCGGCGGTGCGATCGCATCGCGACGCTCGCAGGGCGGATCGCCCGCCGGCGCGCCCGTCGATGGCCAGACACTTCGCGCCCGCCTGGAGGCCCTGAGCCTGCACGGTCGGCCGAACGGCGGCACGTTCGCCGAGGGCGTGAGCCGGGTGGCCTATTCGGACGCGGACGTCGCCGGGCGTCGGTACGTTCTGGGTCTGATGCGTGAGGCGAGACTCGAGCCGCGTATCGACGCGGCCGGCAACATCCTTGCCCGCCGGCCCGGCACGGACGCGTCGGCGCCGCCCATTCTTTTTGGATCCCACATCGACTCGGTACCGAGCGGCGGCAACTTCGACGGCGATTTGGGCTCGCTCTCGGCGCTGGCGGTGATCGAGGCGCTCGATCGCGCCGCGGTCCGCACCCGGCATCCGCTCGAGATGGTCGTCTGGTCGGCGGAGGAAGGCGTCGCCTTCGGCCGAGGCCTCGCCGGCAGCCGCATCGTCGCCGGAGACATCAAGCCGGCCGATCTCGAAACCGTGTGGAACGGGATGACGCGCGCCGATGCGATCCGGAAGATCGGCGGCGCACCCGATCGAATCATGGAGGCCGTCCGGGCCAAGGGCTCGATCCACGCCTATCTCGAGCTGCACATCGAGCAAGGCGGCACGCTCGAGAAGGCGTCCGTTCCAATCGGCGTCGTCGAAGGCATCGTCTCGATTCAGAGGCACAGCGCCACCGTGACGGGCTTCGCGAATCACGCGGGCACGACCCCGATGCCGGAGCGTCAGGACGCGCTCATCGCGGCGTCGCAGCTCACGCTCGCGGTCCGGGAGATCGTCACGAGCCGGCCTGGCCGGCAGGTCGGCACCGTCGGCCAGTTCGACGTCTCGCCGAACGCCCCAAACGTGATTCCTGGCACGGTCAAGCTCACGATCGAGCTGCGCGACCTGGCACCAGAGACGCTGGTGCGACTCGGCGATGACATTCGCGCGCGCGCCGCCCAAATCGCGACGGCGACACGGACGTCCATCGAGATCGCCAGTCTCGGCGGCAACCCGCCCGCGCTCGCGTCACCCGACGTTCAACGCGCGATCGAACGCGCGGCCGGTACGACGGGCACCGGCCTGGGCACCGTGCGCCTGCCGAGCGGCGCCGGCCACGACGCGCAGATGATGGCGCAGCTCTGCCCGATGGGCATGATCTTCGTCCCGAGCGTCGGCGGCATCAGCCATTCGCCCAGGGAACTGACGAAGTGGGACGACTGCACGAACGGCGCGAATGTGCTCTTGGGAACGGTGCTGGAAATGGACAAGCTCTAGTCAACTAGAGTCACTTACATGGAGCTGGACATCCTCCCGGCGCCCACTCCGGCTTGAACGTCGAGTTGGCGAGCCAGCGTACCGGCTCGAGCATCGATCGAATCGCGTCGGTCATGTGCGCGAAGTCGATGAACCGGATCTCGTCGGCCGGCGTGTGGTACTCCTTGTGAAGGTTGTAGCTCGAGACCGTGTGCGCCGGAATGCCTCGCCTGGCGAATCGAATGTTGTCAGATCGCGTGAAAAAGCTCTGCTCGGGATGCGGGTCGGCGACGAGGCGCGCGCCGTGTCTGGCCAGCTCGGCGCCGAGGTTTGACCGCTCGTAGCCGGTGAGCCAGAGCGTGTGCGCCGGAACTTTCTCGTCCGCCCGGCCGAGCATCTCGAACTGCAGGTCCGCGATGATCTGATTGAGCGGCACGACCGGCACATCCACGAAATAGCCGGCGCCCACTCCACCGGTCTCCTCGCTGCCGAAGAGCGCGAAGACGATCGTCCGCTTCGGCTTCGGACCGCCCGCGAGCGCTTCAGCCAGCGCCATCACCGCAACCGTGCCGGATGCGTCATCGTCGGCGCCGTTGTTGATCTTGTCCGGCCCGGGCGCGTTGGGCCGCGCGCCGATGTGATCGAGGTGGGCGCTGAGGACGATGACCTCCTTGGACTGCACGGGATCGGTCCCGGTGATCCGGCCGACCGTGTTCCAGGTGTACGTCGGCTGCATCGGCTTGCTGTCGGCGGTCAGGGTCACGGGTGTCCCGTCGGCGAGCGCGTTGACGGCCGCGAACGTGGCGGTGTCGAGATACACGATCGTCCCGCGCGCGGGCGTAGCGGGCTGTGACGTCACGGCGCGTCTGGCGACGGACGGCATGACTGACGCGCGCGCCTCCCACAGATTGCGAATCTGCGTGCTCTCGGGCACGAGCACGAGCGCCGCCCCGGCTATCGCGGCGGCGGTCGGAGCCTGAGACAGGATCACCGCGGCGCCGGCGGGCACGGTCGTCCCGGCCTGGAACTTCACGAGCGGCGCGGTGACCCGACCGCTGGTGAGCGCGCCCGTGATGAGCATTTCCCTGCCGTGCGTCAGCGCCAGCGTGCCCACCGCCAGCGTCGGCGGTGCGGTGGCGACGGCGCCGGTTTCGATCTGCTGCACGTAGCCGCCCGCGTCGCCGAACGGCTCGAGACCCCAGCGCCGGAACTGGGACGCGATGTAGGTCGCCGCGATCCATTCGTCGCGCGTGCCGCTCCCGCGGCCGTTCAGCGCGTCGCTCGCGAGGAACTCCATGTGCGCGCGAATCGCCGTCTCGGTGATCACGCTCGCGCCGGCGGGCGTCTGGTCCCACGCGGCCAGATGACTGGCGGCACGAGACACGCCGAGCGACACGAACAACAGGACCACGACGGCGATGGCGGCGGATTTGTGGATGCGCTTCATGGGATTGTCAGGATACGAGTTAATGGGGCCATGGGGCAATGGGGCTAAAGGGCAATGAGACAATGAGCCGGCTATGAAGGGCGCCGCCGCGACCGCGTGCCTAATGCTGGCGTTCTCGCGCGTCGCCGGCGCGCAATCGCCGCGGCCCGCTTCGTCGTTTCTTTCACGCGCGGATTTCTTTCTGCAGTGGAGCGCGATCGCCGCGACCGACGAGCGCTTTTCCTGGCAAGGCAAAGTAAGTTTCGACGCCGATCTCGTGGACTACGGGACGGGCCGGCTGACGCTCACGGCCGACTACGAGGCCATCCTCGGCAGCGAGCGCCGCGCGTACGACCTCAACCAGGGCACGTACCGGTTCGAAATGACGGCGACGCGGCGGATTCGATCAACCGAGATCGCCGGGGTGGCCTCGCACGTCTCGCGGCATGTGGTCGACCGCGACAATCCGCCGTCGATTTCATGGAATACCGCCGGCGCGCGCGTGCGGCAGCGCATCGTCTTCAACGACCGCGCGACGTCGATCGACGCCCGCATCGACATCACGCGCGCGATGCAACAGGCTCTCGTCGACTACGCGTGGCTGAGCGACGCCCGCGTGTCGGTGCGGCACGCGGTTCGGCCGAACCGCCGCGTGGAGCTGCTGGCCGACGCGTCGGGCGGCGTCATCGGCATGCAGCGCGCGCGATACGGCCGTCCGCGCGTGTGCGGGGGCCGCGTCGAGGGCGGCATCCGCGTCAACGGCGCCGCCGCCGCGCTCGAGGTCTTCGTCGGCTACGAGCGGCGGATGGACGCGTTCCCGACCGATCGATTTCGTGTGCGGATGTGGACGGTCGGATTCCGGCTGGTGGACCGGTGAGAAATCGTCGTTACTTCACCGCCGGACGATCGACCTTGATGCCCGTCCGGGCCTCAAGTGTCTCCACGATGCGCGCCGCGTTCGTGTCCAGCCGCAAGATCGCGTACGTATCGGCGGTCTGGACGACGAGCCAGGCGCGGGCCCGGCGCATCACGGTCCCGACGTCGAGACCCGCCGGCGGCGCGGCCAGGGTCGAGTCCCATTTCGGATCGCGGGCGTTGACGTACGTCGCGCGCCGGACGCTCCGGTACGGCACGGCCGCGACCGCGGCGCCGCCGTCCCTCGGCAGGACCGAAATCTGGCCGCCGCCGAAGTTGATCACGACGTCACGCTCGACCGCGCGGCGGCCGTTGGCGACCATCAGCTTCACGCCGCCGAACGCCACGAGCGTGTCGTCCACGGGCGGCGCCGGAATGGACGCAGCAGCGCCCGCCGGGGCCGCCGACACCGCCCCGGCTCCACGCGTCGCGCCGCGGCCTTGATCGGGCCGATTCTGGACGAGCAGAGGACTCTTGGCCGCCGCCGGCGGCGCGGCTTCAACGATCGGCGGCCCCTTCGGCGGGCTCAGGGCAAGCGCGTCTCCCGCGACGGGCGGAGCCGCCGGCGGCGGCGTGGCCTCGACCAGTGGCGTCGTGCTGACGGGCGGCGCCGCGGGAGAATCGCCTGGCGCGCCCGGCCCGGATCCCAGCCACATTCTGGCCAGTAAGCCAACCGCCACGAGGACGCCGACGGCAACAAGCACCGCACCGACGGTGTTCGTCCTGGCCGGTCGCGGAACCGCTCGAGCCGGCGCCGGACTCTCCGCGGGAACGGACGCCGCCTGCCCTGAGCCTGTCGAAGCGGGGACCGAGACCACCACGTGACCGGACACAGGCGGCTGCGTCATCGTCGGCGTGCCGTACGGCGTCGCGAGCGGCGTCCGCGTGGGCGTCGTCATCAACTCGGTCGGGGCGGATCCGTCGTCGGGCGCGGCCGGCGGCATCCCGGCCAGGCTCCGCGCGAAGGCGTCGTGGAACTCGGCGGCGGACTGGAATCGTTCCTTCGGCGCTTTCGCCAGGGCGCGCCCGATCAGCGTGTCGACCCACGTCGGTAGATCCGGCCGGGCGAGCATCACGGGTGTCGGAGGATCGTTCACCTGTGATTGCGCCATCGCGAACGGCGTTTCGCCCTTGAACGGCAGCTTCGCGGTCGCGAGCCTGTAGAACACGACGCCCATGGCGTACAGGTCCGCTCGCTGGTCGACGTCGGTGCCCATCACCTGTTCGGGCGCCATGTAGGCGGGCGTGCCCATCATGAACCCCGCGTTGGGCAGGTGCTCCGAGCCGGAGACGCGGGCGATGCCGAAGTCCATGATCTTGACGGCGCCCGTCTCGTTGATCATCAGGTTGGCCGGCTTCAGATCGCGATGGACGACACCCAGGCCGTGCGCATGCGACAGGCCGATGAGCGCCTGCATGCAGAGTTCGGCGGCGCGATGCGGCGCAAGCGGGCCGGAGCGGTTGACGAGGTGTTCCAGCGTTTGGCCCCGGACGAACTCCATCACCATGAGCCACTGGCCGTCGTGCTGGAAGAGCTCGTAGATCGTCGCGATGCCGGGGTGGCTCAGGCGGGCGACGGTGATGGCCTCGGCGCGAAATCGCCGCGCGACTTCGGGGTCGTTCAGCTCGGCGTTGAGGACCTTGAGCGCGACCTCGCGCTGCAGGGTCTCGTCGGTGGCCCGGTACACGGTGCCCATGCCGCCGCGCCCCACGCGGTCCAGCACGCGATATTTGCCGATTATCTGTCCGGTCATGACTGGTCTCGTTGGCGCCAGCGAGAAGACTGGGAGTCTACCGCGTCCGGACTTCGAGCGGCAAATCCTCGCGGTCGCCCCACTCTTTCCACGACCCGGTGTAGTTCCTGATGCGGGGATACCCGAGGATCCGCAGCGCCAGATAGGCGTGCGCGGCACGGTAGCCGCCCTGGCAGTAGGTGACGACTTCGCGATCGGGCGTGATGCCGGCCGACGCGTACATCGCGCCGAGCTCGGCCGCGGACTTGAAGCGGCCGTCGGCCGCGAGGTTGTGCGTCCACTCGAGGTGGACGGCGCCGGGAATCGCCCCGCCGCGCTTCGCGCGGACCGCCTCGCCGAAATATTCGGCGTCGCTCCGGGTATCGACGATCGTCGTGTCGGACTTGCCGAGACGATCGAGCACCTGCTGCCATGTCGCGAGCTTCGACGAGTCGGGCGTGCCGTGCCAGGTGCTCGCCACCGGCGCGGCCGCCTCGGTCGTCACCGGCAATCCCGCGCGCGTCCACGCGGCAAAGCCGCCGTCGAGCACCGAGACGTTGGGATGGCCCAGATACTCGAGGAACCAGAACGCGCGCGCGGCCCGCATCCCGGAATCCTGCTCGTAGACGACGACCGGGACGTGCGGCATGACGCCGCGAAGGGCAAACAGATGCCCGACCATCCACATGAACGCGCGAAGCGGCGCCTCGCTCGTGTCGATGAGGCTCACGCCCCAGAGATCGAGATGGACCGCGCCCGGGATGTGGCCAGCGGCAAACTGCTCGGCGGGGCGCAGGTCGATGACGAGGGCCGTGCTCGAGCCGAGCCGGTCTGGCGTGATGAGGAGGCCTGGCACCAAACCCGTCAAAACTGTGGAAAAGAGGTACGACCCCTAGTTAATCACTACCCTAGTTAATCACTACATACCGCCAGAGGCGCGCAACCTCGCGGGCGTTGACGTACTTGCCGATTTCCTTCTCGAACTGCTCCTTCGTCTTCCACGGGCGGTATTCCTTGAACTCGCGCACCATCCGATTGCCGGCGCCGGGAATGGTGAGGATGTCCGCGTCGGTCCCGGTGTTCAGGTTGACTGGAATGAAGACGTACTTCTTCAGGTGCTCGACCTCCGGCGGCTGGACGTACTTGCCGATTTCCT
>JANOGJ010000663.1:0-1949 GCA_031405995.1 Acidobacteriota bacterium | reverse complement strand
CTCGAGGTTCCACTGCACGTTGGCGCTCGTCCCGAAAATCGACAGGCCCACCTGCTGGCCCGACGACGAGCCGCCGACGTTCAATCCGGCCTGCACGCCCGGCGTCATCCCGATGATCTGCCAGGGGTCGCGCGCGGTCGGGATGTTGTCCATGATCTCTTTGGTGAACACGCTGCCCGTGGTCGTCTTCTTCGTGTCGACCACCGGCGCCGCCGCCGTCACCGTGAGTTCTTCGGACATCGCGCCGATTTCCAGCCGCTGATCGATCTGCGCCTGGAAGCCTGAATCGATAACTACGTTCGCGCGTGAGGCCTTCTTGAAGCCCGACAGCTCGAACGTCACTGTAAAGCGGCCAATCGGCACGCTCGGGAACTGGTACGCGCCGCTCGCGGCCGTCGTCCCGACCAGGGGCTGCTGCAGCGCCGGGCCGCTAATCGTGACCGTCACGCCCGGCAGCACGCCGCCGGACGGGTCCGTGACCTTACCGAAAATCGACCCCATGCCCTGGGCATGAGCCGAGCCGGCCGTCAGTGCGAGGATGCCTGCACACAGCAGGATCCCCCGAAACACTCGTGCCATCTTTCCTCCTCCTAGCCTCATAACTCACTGCAAAACAAGACGTTAGCTCTGGCCAGCTAAGTACACTTCTGCCCTCGCAGACCAGTCTTACGACACAGGGGAAGGCCATATTACCGCTGTTGGAATGGGGGGTCAAGGCTGCCTGGCAGGCCAAATCATTGGTTTCGACGTCTGTTCATAACACCCTTATCCTGATGCCTTGAGACCGCACTTCAGCGAGCCTCGCCACGGAGACCGCCTTTGAGGAAACCGTGGGCCCTTCTCGTCGGTGTCTTTCTCCTCAAACTGCTCGTCCTGATCCAGCTCAAGGACCACCCGCTCATGCAGCCGGACGCGGGCCTCGACACGACCGCCTACGCCGAGCTGGCCAGGCGCGTGGTCAGCGGCGACTTCGGCCTCGGCCCGGGTCTGTACTACGTCTCGCCGCTCTACATCTACTTCCTCGCCGCCATCCTCTGGATCACCGACTCGTTCACAGCCGTTCGGCTGTTGCAGATTCTGCTGGGCACCGCGTCGGTCGCCTGCATCTACCTCTCCGCGAAGGCCTGGTTCAACGAACGCGCGGCGCTCATCGCCGCCGGCCTTGCCGCGCTCACCGGTCTGTTCACCTTCTATGAGGTCCTGATTCTCCAGGCCTCGCTCGACGCGTTCATGACGTCGGCCGCGCTGCTCTGTCTGACGCACGCGCTCAAACGGGACGAAGGCGGGAGATGGCTTCTCACCGCCGGAGTGATCTTCGGCCTCGCCACGCTGAACCGGCCGAATATGGGCCTTGCCGTGGCGGGAATCGCGGCAGCCTTCCTCGTGGCTCGTCGCGTCCGGCCGGCCGCGGTGCTTGCCGCCGGGCTCCTCATCGGGATGGCGCCCTCGGCGATCCGCAACGTCGTCGTCGCCGGCCAGTGGTCGTTCGCCTCGTCGCACGGCGGGCTGAATTTCTACATCGGCAACAACGAGCACGCGACGGGCTTCTATCGGCAGGTGCCTGGCATTACGCCGAACATCGTCGGCCAACAGAAAGACGCCCGGCGCGTCGCCGAAAAGGCGCTCGGCCGCCCCGTGTCGGAGGCCGAGACATCCGACTACTTCTTCGGCCTGGCGTGGAGGTGGATTCGGGAGCATCCGGGCGACGCCGCCCGGCTCTTCGCCCTCAAGCTCGGCTATGCGTTTCACGCCCAGCACATCGCGTTGCCGTTCAGCTACCCGTTCTACGCCTATGACGTCCCTACGATGCTGCGCTTGTACGCGATCGGGCCGTGGCTGCTGGCCCCGCTGGGCCTTGTCGGTCTTGTCTTCGCGATGCCACGAACACGCCGGACGCACTACCTGATCTGGGCGTCGTTCGTGCCGGCCTACGCCGTGGGCGTCGCGGC
>JANOGJ010000656.1:0-3216 GCA_031405995.1 Acidobacteriota bacterium | reverse complement strand
CGTGGCAGGTCCGCCCGCGGACACGTACGTCGTGTCTACTGCTGGCGGGACGCCGCTGCAGCTTGCGACAGGAAGCGTCGGAGGTGGCCGGGGCGGCACGCGCTGGCTCGACGACACGCACGTCGTGTTCGATCGCCAGGGCGGCGGGGACTTCAAGCGCCGCGGCATCTACGTCGGCGACGTGACGGGCGGCGAGCCGAAGCTCGTGCACGAGGACGTAAAGTCCACGTTCTGGAGCATCCCCGGCGGCGCGGGCGCCGGCTCGCAGGCATCGCCCACAGGCAAGTGGTTCGCGTTCCTCAGCGATCGCACCGGCTGGGATCATCTGTACGTGGCGTCGGCGACGTCGGCGCCCGTGCAGATCACGAAGGGCGAGTTCGAAGCGTGGCGGCCGACGTGGTCGCCCGACGGGACGCGCATCGCTTTCGATTTCAATGAGGGGCCGAACCCCGGCACGCGTCACATCGGCGTCGCGATGATCGAGGATGCGCCGGCGCGGGCGCGCATCCGGATGCTCACGGGCGGCCGCGGCGTGGACGTGCAGCCTGTCTGGTCGCCCGACGGCCGCAAGATCGTCTATCAGCGCTCGGACGCGCAGAATCCGGCGGACCTTCACGTCGTCGACGCGGTCCTCGAGGGCGCGAAGCCGGTCCGGCTCACGGACTCGCTGCCTGCGGGCATCGACCGCGCTCGCTTCGTCGAGCCGCAGCTCGTGCATTACCCCGGGCCGGACGGCAAGCCCGTGCCCGCGTATCTCTTCGTGCCGAAGACGCTCAACCGCGCCGTCAAACACCCGGCCATCGTCTGGGTGCACGGCGACGGCATCAACCAGAACTACGACGGCTGGCACATCCAGCGGAACTACGCGGTCTACTACAGCTTCCATCAGTACCTGCTGCAGCAGGGCTTCGTCGTCATCGCGCCGGACTATCGGGGCAGCATCGGCTACGGCGCCGCGTGGCGCGACGCGGTGCACAACGACGTCGGCGGCAAAGACTTCCGCGACGCCGCGATGGCCGCCGGCTATCTCAAGACTCTTCCTTACGTTGACGCGAACCGCCTCGGCATCTGGGGCCTGAGTTACGGCGGCTTCTTCACGCTGCTCGCGATGGCGGATATGCCGACGACGTACCGGGCGGGGGTGGACGTGGCGGGCCCGGCGGACTACGCGATGTATTACGAGGACCCGTATCACGGGTCATGGACGGAGAGCCGCATCGGCCGGCCGGAGCAGAACCCGGCGGTCTACGCGCAGGCGTCGCCGGTCTCGCGCATCGGCAACATGGTGCGGCCGCTGCTCGTGCTGCACGGCACGGCGGACGTCAACGTTCCGTATCTGCATTCGGTGAAGCTCGTCGACGAGTTGATGAAGAAAGGGAAGGGGCATCTCGTCGAGTTCATGATGTACCCGGGCGAGTTCCACTACTTCACGCGCGAGCACGTGCTGCGGGACGCCTGGACACGCGTGGAACGCTTCTTCAAGGCACATTTGAGGTGAATGGCGCTCAGTTTCGGAAGGCGTTGTGACGCTCTCACAGATGTGTGATCGCGAAGGTCGCGCCAGGCGGGCTGAACGGGTGGTATAGATCTTGATACAGCTTCCCGGCTGGAGGTCGACATGTTGAAGTCAGTCCGGTTGCTCATCGGCTCGTGCCTCGCGCTCGCGCTCGCGGTTGCCTGCTCAGGGCCGGCCGGGCCATCGCCTGCGGCCAGCGGCGCCGCCGTTGCCGGCGTGGTGAGCGGCGCGTCCGCCCCCGGCGACATGACCGTTGCCATTGCGGGCACGAATCTCTCGTCGGCTGTCGGCTTTGGGGGCAGCTTCCAGATTTCCGGCGTCCAGGCCGGCAACGTGCAGCTCGAGTTCAAGCGTGGCGCCACGACGGCCACGGCGCCCGTCAACAACGTCACCAACGGCCAGTTCATCGAACTGCAGGTGCAGGTCAGCGGCACGACGGCGGCCATCGTCAGCGACGTGCGGTCGGAGAAGGTCATGCTGTGCCACAGGGAGGGCACGGGCTCCTATCACCTCATCGACGTGAGCGTGAATGCGGAGGCGACTCACCGGGCCCACGGCGACGGCAAGGTCGGGGATCCGGTTCCGGCGGCGCCGACGTCGACGTTCGACGCGAACTGCAGGCCGGTCGGGCCCGGCGTCGAAATCAGGAAGTTCACGAACAACTACGACGCCAATGACGCGCCCGGTCCGTCGATTCTGGTGGGGGCCACGGTGAGCTGGACGTACGTCGTGAAGAACATCGGCACGGTGGCGCTCACGGCCGTCGTCGTCACCGACGACAGGCTCGTGGCCGTCACGTGTCCCGCGACCACGCTCGCGGCCGGCGCCTCGATGACCTGCACCGCGTCCGGCACGGCCGTCGAGGGCCAGTACCGCAATCTGGGAACCGTGGCGGCGAACTGGACGGTGGTCGCTACCTCTGGCACCGTCTCGGACACCGATCCAAGCCATTACCTCGGCGTGCTCACGCTCGACGATGGGCCAAAGGTCGACTTGTGCCACACCACCGGAGCCGGCTTCTACGTGCTCATCAACGTCAGCGTCAACGCCGAGCCCGCGCACCTGGCGCACGGCGACGGCAAGCCCGGTGGGGCCGTTCCCGGTCAGCCCACCAAAGTCTTCGGCCCGGACTGCAGCATCAGATAGCCAGAACACTCTTCCGTCGGCGCGTGCGCTCGGGGCGATGCGGTTTCCGCATATCATCCCGAGCGCGCGCTGCCGCTCGCCCTCAGCGGTCGCCCCGATGGCGAGTTGCCCGACGGGTCGGGGCTGTGTAGACTCATCTGTCAGGCAGGGCGGGAATAACTCAGTGGTAGAGTGCGACCTTGCCAAGGTCGAAGTCGCGGGTTCGAATCCCGTTTCCCGCTCCATCCTTTGTCCGGGGACTTCGTCCCCGGACCCCTTACACGCTCTCTCGCGGGGGCCCCTTTCCCCGCTCCGTTCGCGTGGCTCACTCGCTCGGCTCGTTCGCCCGACTCGGATAAACTAATGGGCATGCTGCGCTGTCGTCTCGTCGAGTGCTGTTGTCGGGTGCCCAGCCCGACTGTCGCGTAGACTGTTTCCAGCCACACGTCAGTTTCCAGAGGGCGCCGTCGCCAAGCGGTAAGGCAGAGGTCTGCAAAACCTCCATCCCCGGTTCAATTCCGGGCGGCGCCTCCATTTTTTGATCGTCGGGGACCCCTGCACCCCGCCTAGCGGCC
>JANOGJ010000570.1:0-1628 GCA_031405995.1 Acidobacteriota bacterium | reverse complement strand
CGGCTCCGCACCGGCTCCGGGACCTCGCCGACGTCATCGAGTTGATTCGCCGGAACGCTTTGCCGGCCGAGTATCGGGAGCGGCTCCACCCCTACGTGCACGATCGATTCACGGACCTCTGGCAGGCCGCCCAGGTCGTCGACCCGGAGTAGCTAAGGCCGAGCGCCCGCCCGACCCTTACTGGCACACGCGCTTGAGCGCCGCGAGGCTCGCGAGTGCCGCGTCTTTCTCGGGCGCGCGCGTCGACTGCACGGCATTCGCGAGCGCGTCGTGCTTTATCCCGAGTTCCCGGCAGTCACGTTTGGCGTCGAAGTCGAACGCCGAACCCGGCTTCGCCGGCGCGGTCAGGCGATCGACGACGCGCTTGATCGTCGCGACCGCCTCGCCTGCATGCCGGCCCTCGGAGTGGCGGCGAAGGTACTCGCCCTCGAGCTGATTGCGCCAGTCGAGGTAGCACGTGAGCAACCCTTCGCATTCGCCGCCGAGGCCGTTCGTCACCGCGAGCCACGCGATCTCGTCCGCGACCGGCGCCTTGGCCGATCGCGCGTGCAGGTCCCAGATCGCCTTGTCTGACAGAATCCAGCGTCCGCCCGGCTCGTCGTACGTCGCGACCGACGCTTGGCCGCCGAGCCACGTCGCATACGGTTCTCGGCGGCCGTGGTTGAACGGAATCGCCGCGAGCGCGGCCGACACCGCGCGCAGCCGGTACCACGCGATCTGCGCCCGGCCGTCGGGATTGGTGTACTCCTTCGACACGCGATCGATGAAGCTCACGAGCTCGACCGCGGCCGGGAATCCGTCGCCCTTCCGCGCGAGCCGATCCACGACGATCTGGTCGAACGTCGTCCACCGCCAGTTGGGATCGATTGGACGCGTCAGGCTCGAGAGCAGCCAGCCTTCGCGGCCGTCGGCGGCCTTGACCCGGATCCACGTTTTGTCCATTCCGGGAGGGCCGACATTGGTGACTTCGGTGCCAAGTGGAAGCTGCCCGACGGCCGGCGCGCCTGCCGCCGGCGTCTGGCGGAGCGTGACGTTGGTGGCGGCGGTGATGCGCAAGCCGTCGGACAGAGGCGCCGCTCGAAGACCGTCGAGAGCGGCGGCGGAGCAGGATACGAAAATGAATGCGAACAACTGGGTGAGCGCTCGTGGACCTCGGGGCTGGGTCATGGGTGACCCCCTTTCGCGGATGATGCCGAGCCCTACTGCAACTGGCGTGCCGTGCGGGCACGGTCGGAATCGGGTCGTGATTGCCGGCATCGCTCCGGCGGCTGGAAGTTTCGACCGAGTCAATTCTTCCAGCCGCCCGCGTGTCTTATGCAGCCTTATCCGCCGAACGCTGCAGCCGCCCGTCGATTCGTTTCCTTCGGCGTGACGTCCTCGATGTGCGTCGCGAGCGCCCACTTGTGGCCAAACGGATCGACCAGCTTGCAGTAGCGGTCGCCCCAGAACATATCCACCGGAGCCAGCTCGACGGTCGCGCCCGCCGCGACCGCACGCGCGAACGCCTGGTCCACCTTCGGCGTGTAGATCAGCAGGTGCACTGCCGTGCCGCCGATGGTCTGCGGCGCTGACGCGCCCTGCGCCGGGGCCTCGTCGCCAAGCATCACGTGGCAATCGCCGATGCGGAC
>JANOGJ010000569.1:0-6724 GCA_031405995.1 Acidobacteriota bacterium | reverse complement strand
GGGACCCGTACGCGCTAATCGCGTGCGCGGCGTGGTCGTCCGACATGATGAAGACGATATTCGGACGGTCGGCAGCTGGAGCCGGAGCCTGGATGGCCAGAGCGGACAGGAAGAAGGTCAGGATCGCGACGCGCACTGGCGGATTCTACACCCCGCTCGCAGACGGTTGCGCGCGACTAACCGCCGTGCCAGTATTTCCAGCATGCTCGCCAGAGGAAGGTGGCTGACCCTCGCGCTCTTGAGCGTCGGAGGTGCGTCCACTGTCGCCGCTCCGCAAGAGGACATGCGCCCTCACCTTGGCGCGTACGGCGCGAGCCGACCCGCCGAGGAGCTGTACGACACGAAGACGGGCCCGATCCGCGCAAAGGCGATGAACGTCGTGCTGCTCGTGATCGACGACGTCCGCTGGGATTCGATCGGCGCCGCGGGCAACCGGATCGTCCGGACTCCACGAATCGATCAACTGGCCAAAGAGGGGGTGCGGTTCCGCCAGGCGCGCGTGACGACGTCGATCTGCATGGTCAGCCGGACCACCCTCTTGACCGGCCAGTACATGTCGCGGCACGGCATCACCGCGTTCGGCAAAGCGCTCGCTACCGACGCGTTCGCCAGCACGTATCCCGCGACGCTCCGGAGCGCCGGCTATTGGACCGGGCACGTCGGCAAGTACGACGTTGGCCCGCCGCGGGCTGGCGATTACGACTTTCTGCGCGCGTACCACGGGACGCACTGGATCGAAAGCCCCGGCGGCGAGCGCGTGCACGTCACCGAGAAAAATGCCCGCGACTCTCTCGACTTTCTGCGGACGCGGCCGAAAGACAAACCATTCGTGCTGTCGGTCGGCTACTTCGCCGCGCACGCCCAAGACAACGCGAAGGAACAGTATCTGCCGCAGGACTGGAGCGCCAAATTCTACGAAGGTGTGATGATCCCGCCGCCGCTCCGTGGCGACGCGAAATACAGGCAGGCGCTGCCGCCGTTTCTCTCGGACGAAGCCAACGAGGGACGCAACCGGTATCACTGGCGATTCGATACGCCCGCGAGCTACCAGTCGTACATGACCCGGTACTACAGGCTCATCACCGAGGTCGACGCGGCGGTGGGCCGGCTCGTAGACGAGCTGAAGGCGCAAGGCGTCTACGACAACACGCTCATCATCTTCATCGGCGACAACGGCTACTTCCAAGCGGATCGGGGCCTGGCCGACAAGTGGTACCCGTACGAGGAGTCCGATCGCGTGCCTCTGGTCGTGCGCGACCCGCGCCTGCCAGCCGGGCGCCGGGGCATGACGCGTGACGAGTTCGCGCTCAACATCGACGTCGCGCCGACGATCGTCAGCGCCGCCGGTCTTCCGATTCCTGCGGTGATGCAAGGCCAGGACCTCGGTCCGCTCTATCTGCAGGCGAAAGCACCCGCATGGCGCGACGAGTTTTTCTACGAACACCCGACCGTGCTGGGGAAAGACAAGATCCCGTCGTCACAAGGCGTGATCCGCCGGGATTGGAAGTTCATCGACTGGCCCGAGTACGGCTACCAGCAGCTCTTCAATCTGCGGGATGATCCTGGGGAGATTCGCAACCTCGTCGAGAGTCCGACTCAACGCGATCGCGTCAGGCAGTTTCGAGAGAAACTCGACGCGTGGCGCCAGCGCGCCCGCTAGCTAGGATCACGCGATCAATGCAGAAGCACGTCATCGGCCTCACCGTCATCCTTCTGGCCAGCAGTGGATGCGGAACGTCGCGAAACGCCCCTGCACCGCAGGCCGGCGAGACCGCGAGTCCTCCCGCGCCCGCCGTCAACCTAACGCCGGCGCCAGGCCCAGCACCTGCGGGCATGACCTGGATCCCCGGCGGCACGTTCTGGATGGGCTGTGAGAATTGCGCGATGCCCGACGCGCTCCCGTCGCACCTCGTCTTTGTTGACGCGTTCTGGATGGACCAGACCCCCGTGACGAACGCCGAGTTCGAGCAGTTCGTCAAGGTCACCAGCTATGTGACGGTCGCTGAGCGCCAGCTCGATCCATCACAGTTTCCTGGTGTGCCGAAAGACAAGTTGGTGCCGGGATCGGTCGTGTTCTTCAAGCCGGCTGCCGCGCCGCTGACACTCGACGATCCCTCGCAGTGGTGGCGTTATGCCGCCGGGGTGAGCTGGAAGCAGCCCGACGGGCCACGGAGCGGCCTCATGGGTCGGCAGAACCATCCGGTGGTACACGTCGCGTTCGAAGACGCGGCGGCCTACGCGAGGTGGGCCGGCAAACGACTGCCGACCGAGGCCGAGTACGAGTTTGCCGCGCGCGGCGGGCTCGATCGCAATCTCTACGCGTGGGGCAACGACCTGACGCCTGGCGGCAAGGCCATGGCCAATACGTGGCAGGGTCAGTTCCCGGTGACCGATCGTGGCGACGACAGCTATCTGGGCACGTCGCCGGTCACCGCATTCCCACCCAATCGATTTGGCCTCTACGACGTGGGCGGCAACGTGTGGCAGTGGTGCTCAGATTGGTACCGGCCGGATTCGTATGAAGTCACGGCGCAGGCGGGCTCTTCTGTCCGCAATCCACAGGGGCCCGACGACAGTCTCGATCCGCAGGAACCCGGCGCCGCCAAACGCGTCGTGCGCGGCGGATCATTCCTCTGCAGCGATCACTTCTGCACGCGCTATCTCGTCGGGAGCCGTGGAAAGGCCGAGGTCTCGAGCGGCACCTCGAATCTCGGTTTCCGCATGGTGCGATCCATGGCGAAGTAGATCGCTATGAAGGTTTGACGCCGATCGTTGCCGGATGCACGCGCACGTACCAGAGTCCCACCGCACTTCCAGCGGTCAGGCCGGGCCGGATCCTGCCCGTCCCTGAGATCGCGGCCCGCTTCACACGCAGGACGAGCAGGTTGGCGCCGCGGCGCACGGCCGCGCGTGGCAGCAGGATGCCGTAGGCGCCCACGCGGCCGGGCGTCCACTGCAGCGCGAGGCTCGCAACCGTCACGCCGTTCAGTTCGACCTCGACGGTGGGCAGCGGTTCCGGCGCGTCGCCAAGCGGTTGGGGAAAGGGATCCATGCGTACCGTGGCTGGGTAGTCGCCTTCCTCCGGCAGTCGGATCGACAGCGCGCCCTCCTCCGTCGCCACGCGCATGCTGACGTTCTGGCCGCGGATCAGTTCTGACCAGCCCCGCCTGAAGAATGCGGCGTCGCGCGTGCCGGCGGTCACCGTGGCATCCTCGCGCGCGCGCAGCGCCTCGGCGAACACCAGGGACGGCGACACGCGCCCAAAGAACAACAAGGCTGCGAGCGCCGTTGCCGCCAAGATCGCCCAGACGAGCCAGCGCCTCCGCAGCCGCGCGGGATCCAGGCGGCCTCGTCCGGGAACGAAGACCGCGCGAACCCCGCGGACCGTGGCGCCGAACGCGACCGCCGCAGCAGTCAGGAGAATGGGATACACGTGCATCGTGAAACGGAAGTCCGGGTCCACCGTCCAGGTGAAGGAGAACGGCACGAGCGAGGCGACGAGGAGGACCAGTAGCAGTCGGCCGTGGGCCAACGAGGCAAACACCGCCAAGCCGGCTATGGCGGCTATCGACGCCAACGTACCGAGGCCGGCAAGCCAGGGATCGAGACCGTGCCACTTGTTCGCGAACGGATATGTGGTCAGTCCCTGCGCTACGGTGTCGAGCATTTCGAATGGGCGCCGGGCAATCTTCTGGCTGACATACGCCGCGGTGCTCCCTTTCCATGCCGCTTCCCCCTCGGCGGCGCTGTAGATGTCGCCGTGCACGTTGAAGGTATAAAGAGGGTCGCCGTAGACGCGCCAACAGTTCACGAAATATGGTCCGGCCACCAGACAAGCCGTGACGAGGGCGAGCCCCGTCGCCGTCAGCTGCCGCCGCCAGGCCGCACGCCGCGCGAGCACCATGTACAGCGCGGCCGCGGACAGAAACGAGACCGCCATGATGCGCGTCAGAATGGCAAACCCGCCCGCCACGCCGACGACCACCGCCTGCATGTACGCCGCGTCGATGTGCAGGCTTCCCAGGCGATACACGCGCGCGCTCGCCTGTTCCGTTCGCCACCAGCGCACGATCAGATACGCGCAGAGCGTCACGGCGGCCATGTAGGCGTCGTCGCGCCAGCCGAGGCTGGCGAGCGAGACGACGTCGTAGTCCAGCGAGAGACCGAGCGCCGCCAGAAGCCCGATCGGACGCGACCAGATCGCCGCGCCGAGGAGGTAGGTGAACCAGACCGCAAGGACGGAAAAGAACGCGGATGCGAAACTCACTGCGACGTCTTGCCCGCCGAGCACCCCGAGGAAGGTCCTGGTGGCGAACGGGAATACGGGCTCTCGAAAGTGCGCGCCGTAGAACGACGTCATGCTCCGCGCGTTATCGATGTAGGTATAGGGGTCGCTTCGATAGCGCGTCGTGACGCCGTCCCGGTGGAGGAACACCGGTTCTGGCTGCCAGGAGATGGACGGCGGCCGGATGGCTTCCGGCGGCGCGATCGAGCGCGTCTGTACGGCGGCCAGCCACGCTGGTGAAGTCACGGGCCCGTACTGGCCGGTGATGGCATCGATCCGCAGCAACGCGCCATGGGCGAGGACGCACGCGAGCGCCGTCCATGCGGCTGCCCGGCCCACCCATGCGCGACGGTAGGGTCCAGCCGCGGCGAGCGCGGCGCCCCAGCTTTGACGCACGAACGTCAGCGGGGTTTTGGCGGCATCAGTCGACTCCGCAGCAGCCACTCGTACACCAATTGCGCCTGTACCTCGTACCCCTTCACCGTCAGGTGGACGTCGTCGGTGAAGTACTCGCTGGTTTTCGGAACTGCCGCGTCGAAGTCGAGATAGTCCACGTGCGCGGCGTCGGCGATCTGCCGAGACGCGTCGTTGAACTGCCGCATGCCGTTCATCATGGACGCGACGCTCGGGTACTCTCCCCGCTCTTCTGCAAACACTGGTCCGAAGTAGAGCAGGTCGCGTTCGGCAGGCGTGAGCCCGTCGCGGTAGAGAAAGGGCTGAGATGCCACCACCACCGTGATCCCGTCACGCCGCAGGTTGGTCACCAGCCGGGCGAAATAATCGCGATAACTGTCGAGGCTCGGAAAACTGGCCACCTCACGTTCGCGGAGGCGCGTCATCAGCTTTGCCACGTTCGGACGCCGGTAATCGTACGGCGTGGGTTCGCCGAAGAACTGCCGCCGCGCTAGACGCCAAAGGAGCCATTCGTTCCGCGTGGCGGTGATCGATTCAACATCCGGACCCAGGAATCGAATGTAAGGACCCAGATAGTGGGCGTAGTCAGGGGTGAACGGTCCACTGGCCCACCACGACGGCGAAAAACTGCGATACAGGTCGTTGATCGCCTCATAGACGACGACGATGTCGGGATGGTACTGCCTGATGCGAAGTTCGTAGTTCGCGAGCATGTGCGGAGTCGCATGCCACGCCACGCCGGCATTCTGAACTTCGACCGGCACATTCGGAAGCCCACGCTTCAACCGTTCCTGCAGCAGAAACGGATACGTCTCCTCGTAGACGCTCGCGACGCCCAGCGTCGTCGACCCACCGAGCGCGAAAATGCGGATGCCGCCAGGGGGCCTGGCGATCGTGATCGCGTCGCCGCGAAAGCCGGTGGCATTGACGTGCGGGACCTGTGCTGACGCCAGCACCTGCAGGAAGGGATGCGGTGGATGACGACGCGCGTTGCGAAACAGGGTGTCCGCAAAGCCCCGCTCGAGGACGAGCTCGGCCACCAGAATCGCGCCGGCCACCAGCACGAGGAGCAGGATCAGAACCGCGATCCATCTCCGCCGTCTCTTCGTCAGCTCGCCTGCAGCTGCCGGACTGGTCACGAACGCAGCCTAACATACGGCCATCGGCACATCAGGCGATGCGTCCGGGGCTCTACCGCCGGCGGGCGACGACCACGCGCGGAATCGACTGCAGATCCGGCCGGATGCGGTGCACGGTGAGGGAGCCCGTCTCCTCGATGAGTCGCGTGACCTCGGCGGCCTGTCCCGCGCCGATCTCCATGACGAACCAGCCGCCCGGCGCGAGGGCGCCCGCCACTTCCGCGACGAGGGCGCGGATGATCCGCAGGCCGTCCGGCCCGCCGAACAACGCCTGGCCGGGTTCGAAGGCCCGCACCTCCAGCGGCAGTAGTGCCCAGTCGCGTTCGGCCACGTAGGGCGGGTTGCTGACGATGAGGTCGAACGGCGGGACCTGGGTCGGGAGGAACGCGCCGCGCCAGAACTCGATGCGATCCGCGGCGCCCCCCCCGAGCGCGACCGCGTTCTTGTGCGCGAGGGTGAGCGCCGCCTGGGAGACGTCGATGGCGAGCACGCGGGCCGCCGGCCACTCGAGTGCGATCGTGATCGCGAGGCATCCGCTGCCCGTGCCGACGTCGGCCACTCGAGGCGCGTCAGCCTGGGCGCGGCTCCGGCTCGCCAGCACGGCGAGCGCCTCTTCAACGAGGAGTTCTGTCTCGGGCCGCGGGATGAGCACGTCCGGCGTGACCGTGATGTTCCGTCCG
Source organism: Acidobacteriota bacterium (assembly GCA_031405995.1). Lineage (GTDB taxonomy): Bacteria > Acidobacteriota > Vicinamibacteria > Vicinamibacterales > SCN-69-37 > JANOGJ01. The sequence goes on along the minus strand of JANOGJ010000569.1, from coordinate 206 downwards.
TAGAACTCGCGCGTGCCCGTGATGTACGCGACCGGTTCGCGGTTAGCGCGGCGGCGAATGAGGTTGTGAAACGGCGTCGCGAACCCCTCGGGTTCTGATTCTCGAAGGTGGGAGAGCCACTCGGTCTGGCCCCACCGAAGTTGCCACCGGGCCAGGAGGGCGGCGTCGTGCCGGCTGTCCTCTACCGGCAGACCGGCGGAGACCAG
>JANOGJ010000545.1:0-6587 GCA_031405995.1 Acidobacteriota bacterium | reverse complement strand
CAGCGGCTTCTACGACCACGAGCGCGCCTGGCAGGAGATCCGCTCCGGAGCCGACGTGCGCCAGACCCTGAATGGGGCGCTCTCTCCGATGTACGCGGAAGCCCAGCAGTTCCAGCCTCTGCTCGACCTGGTCGCCGAGCGCGCGGCCAGCGAGCGCCCGCTGATCATGGCCGGCCTCGACGGGCAGCTCGCCGGACCGATCCCGCGGCAGCACCTCCTCGCCGACCTGCATGACGCTCTGGCGAAGCTCGACGTCGACTGGAACAGCGTCCCTGGTACCGCCGAAGCCGAGGCCGTCATCCGTGACTTGACCCGCGAGGCGTATGCGGAGGGACAGGTCCCCGTCCCCGAAGGCCGGGCCCGCGAGCGCTTCGGGCAGACCCTCGACGCGCTGCGTCGGCGCCTCGCACCGCTTCTGGACCGGCCTGCCTCGCCCGGAGCGCCGGACGTCGCCTTCTGGCTGCAGCTCTTCAACAACCTGAAGCAGTACGCCCAGGCCAGCTGGAAGATCGGACGCGTGGACCCGAAGAAGCCCATCGCGCCTGAGCTGCTCAACCTCCACGAGCGCCAGATGGCGGAGAACCTGCTCTGGCTGGCACAGCGGCGCTATCCGGGCCGCAAGCTCATCGTCTGGTCCCTGACGGTGCACCTGGCGCGAGACCTGAATCATCTGAGTACCGGCGACACGGCGAATCGTGGCCACCTGAGCACGCTCACCACGCTCGGCGACCTGGTCTCCAGGAAACTGGGCGACGAGGCGTTGACGATGGCGTTCACCTCGTTCGAGGGATCCAGTGGCAACGTCTTCCACTCGCCGCTGCCGCTGTTGGTGCCGACGCCTGGCTCGTTCGAAGAGCTGATGTCGCGCACGGGCCTGTCGGCCGGTCTGGTCAGCCTCAGGCGCCTGCCGGACGGCGGCGGCTGGCTGCGTCGCGGCGTCCTCGCGCGGCCGGTGTCCTACAAGGAACTGCTCGGCGTCTGGCCGCGGCATCTGGATGCCCTGGTCTTCGTGCGCAGGCTGGAGCCCGCGCGACGTCTGAGCCGCTGACCCCGTTCGAGAAGAACCACCACTCTGGGGTGTCATTATCGAATAGCAATACCTGTCTTGACGACATTCGATAATTAGATTATCGTTAATCGATATTCAAGGTGGTGACCATGTCCAAGCCAGTCTCGCCCTCCGCCGCGCTGCCGATCGCCTACGCCGTGCTGCGGATCCTCATCATCCTGAACTGGGTCATGGCAGCCGCGATCCTGGCCCTGCTGGTCGTCATGCCCAACGAGCAGTGGATCATGTCGGCGTTCAAGCTTTCTCCCTCGCCTGAAGCGGACCGGCTGGTCATGGGCCTGCGCGCGGTCGCCGTCCTCGGGCTCGCCACGATTCCGCTGAACTACATGATCCTGAAAAAGCTGCTTGCGATCGTCGAGACGGTTCGCTCTGGAGACCCGTTCGTCGCCACGAACGCCTCCCGCTTGCAGGCGATCGCCTGGGCGCTTCTCGCGCTGCAGCTTCTCAGCATGGTCATCGGCGCGATCGGCAAAATGGTTTCGACTCCGGCGCATCCGGTCAATCTTGATGCCGGCTTTTCGATCAACGGCTGGCTCGCCGTGCTCCTCACGTTCCTGCTGGCCCGGGTGTTCGCGGAAGGCACGCTCATGCGCGAAGACCTCGAAGGGACGGTCTGACATGCCGATCGTCGTCAAGCTCGACGACATGCTCCACGACCGTCGGATGACGCTGACCGACCTCGCGGATCGCGTCGACATGACGCTGGCCAACCTCTCGATCCTCAAGACCGGCAAAGCGCGCGCGATCCGCTTCTCGACGCTCGATGCGATCTGCGAGGCGCTCTCGTGCCAGCCTGGCGACATTCTCCGGTTCGAGGCCGAGGGCGCAGCACGCGTGCCGCCGCCGGTCGCGAGAAAACAGAAGGCGAGCTGATGAAACATCACGTCACGCTGACGATCACGTCTCTGCTCTCGATCATCCTCTTCTCATTGCACTGGGCGGACGAAGTCGCTCGCGGGCTGGAGCCTGGAACCATCTCTGGCTTCGGGGGGCTGCTCATCCTGGCCGTCTGGCTTTGCGGAACGCTGGTGCTCGCCGGGCGGCGATCGGGGCTGGTCATCGTTCTGCTCGGGGCGATCCTTGCGTCTGGCGTCCCTGTTCTCCACATGCAGGGGGCGGGACTTGTCGGCGGCCGGATCGCCGCCAACTCCAGCGGCGCCCTCTTCTGGGTCTGGACGAACATCGCGCTTGGCGCGAGCGGGATGTTGTCCTTCGTCCTCTCGGCACGCGCACTGTGGAGCCTGCGGCGGGGCCGTGATCAGTCCAGTGCGGCCCGCCTTAGCGAAGCCTCAAAAGCTCCACTTCCGAGAGAATGAACCCGAAGGCGGGCCAGCCGCCCGACTGAATCGATCGTTCGAACCAGGCGCGCGCCTGCGCCTTGTCGCCACGGATGAGGTGCCAGTTGCCGACGCCGTAGGCGAGCGTGGCGACCTGAACTTCGTCGGTGTCCGCGGGCGTGACCACGGCATCCGGGCCGATCTCGCCGCGATAGAGCTGCAGGCGACGCGTGTAGGCGTTGGTGACGGGCGGTGATTTCGATTCGGGCCGGCGTTCGAACCAGCGATCGACCATCGCTCTCGCTTCCGCACCACGACCGGCGCGGCTGAGCGACATCCACAACCAGTCGGTCGAACCCGCCAGCTCGCCCGGATCCGGCGCGATGGGCTGCGCCCGGGCAAACGACGTGGCTGCCGCGGCAAACTCTCCGCGCACGTACTGGACGATCCCGAGGTGATACCAGATGCCGTAAATTTGGACCGTGCCGTCGATGCCGGCGCCGCGCGTGAGATCGGCGAGGGCCCGATCGAATTCACGGACGGACAGATACCGATGCCCGCGCCAACGCAGCAGCAGCGCCCGGTTAGGACCGTCCGGCTCGACCTCGAGCCCCCGTGTGAACGTCGCAATCGCTTCGCGGAACTGCCGGGCGCCGGACTGCGCGACGCCGAGGTCGATGATTCGGGCAACGTTGCGCGGGTCAGCCGCGAGCGCCGCCTGGGCTTTCGTGAGAGCTTCGGTATCTGGAAGCGAGCGATACTCGACGCCTGCGGGCGACCGGTACTGGACCGACTGCGTGCCGGTCTGGACGGCGCCAAGCGCGATCGCGGCGCCAAGCACAAACGTCAGGGACGGGAGCTTCATAATTGGCCTATGTTACGCTCCTGCGCGGCGTGGAGATGAAGAAAGCGCGCTGAATATGAGAACGAAGAGGCCCCTCCGAGATCCCGTGCGCGACGCGCCGGGTCCGAAATTGAAAAACTACATCACGCCCGCAGGGCTGCAGCGCCTGAAAGACGAACAGCGCTTCCTGTTGAACCGGGAACGGCCGGCGGTGACCGAGGTCGTGGCGTGGGCCGCCGGCAATGGCGACCGCAGCGAGAACGCCGACTACCTCTACGGCAAACGACGACTGCGCCAGATCGATTCCCGAATCCGCTTTCTGACGAAGCGCATCGACGCGGCCGAAGTCGTCGACCCGGCCGCGCCGCGGCAGGGACCTGCCGCCACGCGCGTGTTCTTCGGGGCGACCGTCACCTATAAGGTGTTGCCGTCCAGCCTTCGGCCTGCCTCGCCGAAGCTCGCGGGCGATTCACCCGAGCGAAGGCGGGTCAGCATCGTCGGCATCGACGAAGTAGACCTGAACCGCCACCACATCAGCTGGAGGTCGCCGCTGGCGCGCGCGCTGATGAAGTCGACCGCGGGCGACCGCGTCGTCGTGCACGCGCCGGCGAAGACCGAACACCTCGAGATCCTCGGCGTCGCGTACGCAGCGATTCCGATGGACCCGTTCCGCGAACCGCCAGGCGCCGAGGCGGCGCCCAGATTGGCGCGACCGGCTTCTTCAATCTGACCCGCGCGAAATGAGTGCGGCGCCCGTCCGCGCCGCGGTGATCACGCGACGCACGGCGTCGGCGATCACCGCCGGGTCGTCGTACGGAATGACGTGGCCGCTCTTCTCAGCCACCACCAGCACGCTGTTCGTTGAGAGCGCCGGCAGCCGCTCCTGTTCGGCGCGCCAGCTCGTGTCGGTCGCGCTCGGTGGCTGCGCCGTACGGCCACGACGGATGACCACGAGCGGCAAGGCGCCTAGAGTTCCTAACCCTTGCGGCCGGCGCCACTCGGCCGGCGTCCGATCGATCGCCAGGTACTCCTCCTTCACCGCCGCGAACACCTCCGGCATGAAGCTCACCACGAGGTCCGGGGGTGTGTTCGCCGGCAGTTGGACGACGGGCACACCCGGCTTGGCTTTGGCGAGCCCCTCGGCGATCTTGGTGACCATCGCGGCGCGTGCCTTAGCCGACTCCTCATCGAAGATCGTCTCCGATGTCGCATCCACCAGCACGACACCGGCCACGTCGGCGCGGTACGCCTGCGCGTACTGACGGACGAGCAGCCCGCCGATCGAATGACCGACCAGCACGTACGGCCCGGGGAGTTTCGCCGCCCCGAGTAGGCTGTGCAGATCTTCGACCATGCCCTGATGCGTGCGTCCGTTCGGCGCCGCGTCGCTCCATCCGAGACCAGCGCGGTCGTAGACGCACACGCGCGCGAACGCCGCGATCGCATCCTGCGCCTTGCCATACGTCGATGTCGCCGTGTACTGCGACAGGCCGGCTTCGAAGATGACCGAGGGTCCGTCCCCGGAGCCCTTGCAGAGGACGTGAAGGCGACGGCCGCCGCCGATATCGACGAGCTCGCCCGGCGCGGCCGGCTTCTGGAACGTCGCGAGAGCGAGACACACGTAGAGCGCAATGACGATTCTCATCACCAGGCCTCCAGGAACGTTATGAGCGCTTGACGAAGACGGGGATTCGGACCCGCGCCTGTTCGCGGTACACCTTCACCGCGATATCCCAGATCACGAAGAACACGACGAGCGCGATGGCGCCTCGCGCGATGCCGTCGGCGGCCTCACGCTGAAAGATCGGGCCAGCCGCGATCGACCAGACGAGCAGGCCGACAACGCCCGCGGAGAGGAGGATGTCGAGCCGCCGCGTGAGACGCTGCCAACGGCCCTGTGCGACGAGCGCCGCAAACAGCATCAGATGCCCAATCATGAGCGCCAGCAGGAGAGGCAGCCGCCACTGACGGAACGTCTCGTCATAGACGAGCGACGCGTAGAACTCCGACGCCAGGCGTCCCCCTGTGAGCTGTTCGGCGGATTGCGCCGGTGACATCAGCCAGATCGTGCCCAGCGTAGACGCGGCGATCGCCAGCACCCAGAGCGGCCGGTTGATCCGGTCGCGATCGATCGTGCGCGGCTGCCACTCGCCCTCGACCGGAAAGCGCCGCCGCACCCAGGCCGCGACGCCGGTGCAGACGACGAGGAAGCCCGGCCACCAGAAGGCGCCGAGGCCGTACGTCATCCACCAGTGCGTGAGCCGTTCGGCGCCGCCGCCGTCGCGGAACGTCACGACGAGCCCGAGGATCCACACCGCCGCCATGCCGATGGCCGTCTGCCTGACGAATGCGGGGCCCTCCGCGGGCTCGATGATCGGGAAGCCCGGCTTGCGGTACCGCAAGGCCACGTCTTGCGGCCGGCCGAAGCGGCGCAGCAGATCCATCGCCATCTCCACATCGGACGGGCGCCCGGCGATCTCAGCCTGTCCCTGCAGCTCGTCCTCGAGCAGCGTGCGCAGTTCGACGCCGACGTCGTTGCGCCGCTTCCGCTCCACGTGCCTGACCACATCGTCGACGTACGCCGCAATCAGTTCGTTTGCGTTCATCGCTGTCTACTCCAGAAGTCGGTTCGCGGTCCCGACCAGATCGCGCCACGTGCCCGTCAGCGTCTTGAACACCGCGCGCCCGTCGGCGCTCAGGACGTAATACCGGCGGGGCGGCCCTGCCTCAATCCGCCACTCGCTCGTGAGCAACCCTTGCTCCTCCAGCCGCCGCAGCAGGGGATAAAGGGTCCCTTCCTCGATGGCCATGCCGCTTTGCGCCAGCGCCTGCCGCAGCGAGTACCCGTATTCGGGCTTCCGCAGGCGGGAGAGCACTGCCAGCACGGTGATGCCGCGGCGCAGTTCCTGTTCGAGCCTGGCCGCCGCGTCGTCCCGGGCGGCTACCATGGCTGACACCGTAGCATGTGACATACACTACATAGATACGCACAGTATGTCAAGGTGTTCCAGCGGGGCCCGCGGTTCCAGGTCGGCGATTACTTGCGTGCCGGACTCTTCCCCTGTTCTGCGAAGGCCTGCGCGACTTTCACCGCAAGAGAAAACGTGTCCGCCCACGAGATGTTCGCGGTGACGGCCACGACGATCCCCTGTTTGGGGAACGTCCAGAAAGACGCCGCGATGCCGCCCATCAACAGCCCGTCCTGGCCGACCGCGCGCTGTTGTTCACCCGCCAGCGCAACAGTCTCGAGGTCCCAGCCAAGGCCGTAACCCGTCTCCTGCCCCGAGGGCAGTCGTTGTGACGTCTGGAGTAATTGGACCGTGGCGGGTTGCAGCAGCTTGCCGCGGTTGATCGCCATAGCAAAGCGCACCAGGTCGGACGGGGTGGACAGGAATAC
>JANOGJ010000522.1:0-7089 GCA_031405995.1 Acidobacteriota bacterium | reverse complement strand
GTGGCCGGACTGTAGCACGGTGGAGACGCCGGACACCGCGCCGAGGACTGACCGCCGCTACCACGCCACCGCCGCGCTGTTGTTCCGGTTGTGCGAGGCCGCGCGCAGCAGCCCGGTCTTCGGGTCACGGCTGATGCCGACCCACAGGCCCTCGCCGCCGAATCGCACGTCCCTCCGGTCCACCTCGCGATACGCGTAGCCCACCTCGTCGAGCACCGCCTTCGGGAAGCGGCCCATCGGGACGCGGAGCGTCAGCATGCCGGTCTTCAAATCCGTCTCGGGCATCAGAAAATCGGGGGTGTTGATCGCCTCGTCCACCGTCATGCCGAACCGCATGACGTTGAGCAACGCCTGGAACGTGCGTTGATGGAGTCCGGAGCCCATCGACGCGAAGCCGAGCACCGGCCGGCCATCCTTGAACAGAATGCCGGTCTCGGTTGGCGCCGGCAGCCGGGCGCCCGGCGCGATCCTCGCGATCTGCGCCTGCTGGAATGACGCCGGATCGCCGATGGAGATGCCGTCGATGTTGATCGCCGTCCGGCCCCAGTCCACGCAGTTGATGCTTTGCGTGATGGCCGCGATGTTGCCCGCCTTGTCGATCGCGACGACGTCGTCTGAGTGGCCGGGTCCACGCGGCGCCCATCGCTTCTGGGTGATGTCGATCGCTTTCCTGAGCGCGGCGCCCGACTTCGTCCAGTGCGGCTCCGACACGAGGCCCGACGCCATCGCCTGGTTCTGCGCGTCGATCATGTTCCGGCCGCCGTCGTTCGGCGGCCGATTCGTGTGGATCTGGTGGTCGCCAAGCGTGGCGACGAGCGGGTCGTCCCAGATCACGTCGTAGGCGGAGAGGTCCTCGAGCGTCATCTTGCCGCCGTCGGCCTGCACGGCGGCGACCAGCTTCTTCGCCCACGGTCCTTTATAGATGTAGTCGGTGCCCTGACGGGCGACCTCGCGCAGCGTGGCGGCGAGCGCCGGCTGCGTGAAGACGTCGCCTTGCCCGTACGGCGCGGCGTCGGCCTTCAGGAAGATCGCGCGCGTACTCGGCAGGCGCGACAGGTCCTCGCGCCGGAACACGAACTTGTCGGCGAGATGCGCGGTGACCGGCATCCCCCGCTCGGCGATGTAGATCGCCGAGTCGAAGAGCCGCGCGAAGGGCAGGGCGCCGAAGCGTGTGTGCGCGGCGCCTACGCCCTTCATGAATCCGCCGACGAGCGCCGTCCGGCCGCTGACCGCGGTGCCGCGCAGCCCTTCGGGCGACGCCATGCTGATGCTGCCGGGAATCGTCGCCGGGCTCGTCTCGCCGCGCACGGTGTTCCACTCGGCGTTCATCGTGTAGACCTTGCCGGTCTTCGCGTCGTAGTAGACGAGCGACATGATGCCGAAGTAGCTGATGGGCGCGCCGGCGGTGAGCGTCACTTGCGTAATCGCCGCCGTCATCGCGGCGTCGATGGCGTTGCCGCCCTGTTTGAGCGCTTCGAGGCCCGCGCGTGCCGCGAGGCCGTTGTAGGCCACGGTCACCGCGCCGTTCCGCCCGGACGCGACGCCGGCCTCGGTGCGGTCCACGCACTGCGCCGCCATGAAGCGTTCGTACTCGCCCCTGGGCCAGCTCGCCGGCGAGAGATCCTTCGCGGCACGCGAGAGGATCGACGTCGACGCCAGACACAGAACCGCAGTCGCCAACGCCGACGTCACCCTGACCCTGGTTCGCATCACGGCCTCCCGGTGGCCGCCATCCTATACCCGGCGCGTGCGACCGGGACCGAGGACCGACCCGGGAGCGATAGAATCGCCCGCGTGTCCCATGTGGCCCGCCTCAGCGCCGCGCTCGCCGGCCGCTACCGGCTCGACCGCGAACTCGGGGCGGGCGGGATGGCCACCGTCTATCTCGCCCACGACCTCAAGCACGATCGCCCGGTCGCGATCAAAGTGCTCAAGCCGGACATCGCGGCGGAGATCGGCGCCGATCGGTTCCTGACCGAGATCAGGACGACCGCCAACCTGCAGCATCCGCATATCCTCTCGCTCTTCGACTCCGGCAGCGCTGACGGGTTGCTGTTCTACGTCATGCCGTACGTCGAGGGCGAGACGCTGCGCCGCCGGCTCGACGCCGGGCATGCGCCGCCGGTGGCCGACGCCGTGCGCCTCGTCTCAGACGTCGCCGACGCGCTCGAGTACGCCCACAAGCGGGGCATCGTCCACCGCGACATCAAGCCGGAGAACATCCTGCTGCATGACGGTCGCCCGCTCGTCGCTGACTTCGGCATCGCCCGCGCGACGTCCGATCCGGACGCGACGCGCATCACCCGCGTCGGACTGGCGATCGGCACGCCCGGCTACATGAGCCCGGAGCAGCTCGCCGGTCGCGCGGACCTCGACGGCCGCAGCGACCAGTACAGCCTGGCCTGTGTCCTCGCGGAGATGCTCGAGGCGGCCCCGTCTTTCGCGGGTCCGACGGCCGAAGCCGGGGGAACGCCGGCCGCGGCCGCGCACGTGTCGGCGGCCACGGCTGGGCGCCGGGAGATTCCGGCCAGCCTCGATGCCGCCGTCCGCCGGGCCACGGCGCGCCATCCGGACGACCGCTTTCCGACGATCGCCGCCTTCGCCGAGGCGTTGCGGACCGGCGACCGCGACGCGGCCGGGGACAAGTCGATCGCGGTGCTGCCGTTCGCGAACATGAGCGGCGATCGCGAGACCGACTACTTCGCCGACGGTATCGCCGAGGAGATCATCAACGCGCTCACGCACCTCCCCGGCCTGCGGGTGGTCGCGCGCACGTCGGCGTTCTCATTCAAGGGCAAAGCGGATGACCTCCGGACGATCGGCGAGAAGCTGCGGGTGCGTCACGTGCTCGAAGGGAGCGTGCGCAAGGCCGCCAACCGGTTGCGCATCACCGCGCAGCTCGTCAGCGCCGCCGACGGCTATCACCTGTGGTCGGAGCGGTACGATCGCGAGCTGGACGACGTCTTCGCGATTCAGGATGAAATCGCGACCACAATCGCGGCCAAGCTGCAGGTGACGCTCGCCGCGGGAGGCCGCCAACAGCTTGTCAAGCCGGGGACCGAGAACCTGCAGGCCTACGACGAATACCTGAAGGGCCAGGCGCTGATGCACCGGCGCGGCCCCGGGATCATGGAGGCGATCGAATGCTTCCGGCGCGCGATTGCGCTCGACGCCCGCTACGCGCCGGCGCTGTCCGGGCTCGCGCACGCCCTGGTGCTCTTGAGCCTCTGGGGCATCGTCGATCCCAAGACGATCCGTGCCGCCGCGCTCGATGCCTCCGCCCGCGCGCTCGCGGCCGACCCGGCGCTGCCCGAGGCGCACGTCGCCGCCGCGCTCGTGGCCATCGGCGTCGATTTCGATCGGGAGAAGGCGGCGCGCGAGTGGGATCAGGCGATCGCCCTCGGTCCGGCCAATGTCGACGTCCGCGCGACGCGCGCCGTGTTCCATCTGTGCTACGTCCGTGGGGACTTCGCCGCGGCGGAGCGGGACGTGCGGATCGCGCTCGAGCGCGATCCGCTCAATCAAACGGCCCATGCCCAGCTCGGGCTCGTGCTCAGCTTCGCGGGGCGGGCCGCCGAGGCCGTCGAGGAAGCCGAGCGGGCCATCGCGCTCGACGCCACGGCGTTGTTCGGACGGTGGGTGCTGATTCTGGCGCAGCTCGTCGCGGGCGCCTACGAGGACGTCATTCAGACGGGCATTGCGATCATGCGCACGTTCGGCCGGAACGGCTGGGTGATGCTGGGGATGGCGCAGGCCTACGCGGCGCTCGGCCGCGCGGACGAGGCGACGGCGCTCTTCGACGAACTCGCGGCGCGGTCGCGCACGGAGTACGTGCAGCCGGGCGTGCTGGCGCTCATTGCCATGGATCTTGGCCGTCGTGACGAGGCCATGCGCCGGTGGGCAGAGGCGGCCGCCAGCCGGGACATGTTTATGGTGGCGATGCTCCTCTACGCGCCGATCTCGGCAAGGATGCGCGCCGAGCCGGAGCACGGCGCGCTCTTGCGCGAGATGGGCTGGGACTAATCGTAGAGCCGGCTTACTTCACAGGCAGCATCACGACCTTGGTGATCGTGATCGTGTCGCCCTTGAGCTCGCCGGTGAGGTCGATGACGTGCCCGGCGTGCCGGGTGACATCGGGCATGTCCGCGTTCGCGATCTTGTAGATGACGGGCTTCTTGTCCTTCTCCGTCACGAACACGAAGCCGCCCTTTTTCGCGCAGCTCACGGCGCAGTCGTGATCCTTCTGCATCGTGCCGCCGTTGGCGCCGTGCGACGCGCCGCACATCGAGTCCGAGATCTTGCCCGTCCAGGTCTGCGCCTGGCCGGCCGCGACGAGCGATACGACCGAGATGACGCCTGCGACGGCGATCGCCGCCACGAACACTCTTGCTATCAGTTTCATGAAATGCCTCCAGAAAGTCGGGAACCGCCAGAATGCACCCGTTTGGCCGGGGGGCCATGGCGCGAGGCTTCTTGACTGTCCGGGACCGGACGGGTGTAAGGTAGGCCCCAGTTCCCGCTGTCGAGCGAAGTCCCGTGCCCGGAGGAGGCCATGGATCCTTTGGCGAGCGCAGCGTTCGAGACCTTTGTCGTCATCGGTTTCGCCGACCTGGTGGCCGGCGTGTTCGCTGCGACGGCCGCGGGCGTGGCCGCCTTCGCCGTGTCATGCGTGCTCTGGGAGTGCCGGTCCCATGCGGGGCTGTCGGCGGTCCGGCACGGATGGCGGCGCCACTGACTATGCCCGCACGTCGACGAACGACCGGTCGAGCGCCGCGGTCGAGGCCACGCCGAGCAGCGTCAGCGTGCGGACGATGTCGCTCCGGAGGATCTCGATCGCGCGCGTGACGCCCGGGCCGCCGGCCGCGCCCAGCCCGTAGGCGTAGGCTCGGCCGACGAGCACCGCGCGCGCCCCGAGCGCGAGCGCCTTCACCACGTCGCCGCCGCGCCGGATGCCGCCGTCGAGGAGCACCTCGGTGCGGCCGCCCACCGCAGCCACGACCTCGGGCAGGACCCGAATCGTCGCGGCCACGCCGTCCAGTTGCCGGCCGCCGTGGTTCGATACGACGACGGCATCGGCGCCTTCGTCGATCGCCCGCCGCGCGTCGTCGCCGGTATGGACGCCCTTCACGACGACCTTGCCTTTCCACGCGTCGCGAATCCACCGCAGGTCGTCCCAGCAGACCATCGATTGCTCGAGCGCGGCGCCCACGTCCGCGTAAGGCATCGGCCCGCTCGGCAGCACGATGTTGGGGAACTTCATCCGGCCGCCGTCGCGCAGGTACGCGGCCAGCCACCTCGGCCGCGCCAGGAACTGGAAGACGTAGGGGAGCATCGTGAGGGGCTGGCCCGAGACGAGTTCCTTCGAGCCGTTCCGGACGTCGCGCTCGCGCAGCCCCGCCACCGGCGTGTCGATGGTCACGACCCGCGCGGAGCAGCCGGCCTTGCGCGCGCGCTCGATCGCGCCCCTCGCCACGTCGCGGCCGCCGATGAGGTACAGCTGGTACCACACGGGTCCGCGGGAGGCGTTGCTCACGTCCTGGACGGGACAGCCGGACAGCGTGGACAGGATGTACGCGGTGCCGGCTTCGCCGGCCGCGCGGGCGGCGACTTCATCGCCGCGCGGGTAGAACATGCGGCTGCTGCCGACCGGGGCGAGGAGGACGGGCAGGCTGAGCGTCGTGCCGAGAACGGTCGTTCTGAGGTCGCAGGTCTTCGTCGCGACGGCCGAGCGCGGCCGGAACGTCACGTCCTCGAACGCCAGGCAGTTCTCGCGGAGCGTGACTTCCGCGTCGGCCCCGCCATCGATGTAGTCGAACGCCACGCGCGGGAGCCGCCGTTTCGCGGCCAGGCGGAGGTCGGCGATGTTGACGACGCGCGGCGGATCGACGGGACCGGCCATGCGGGGCCGATTCTATCAGCGCCCTTTCGGACGGAGCTGTGTCTGGTAACACCGGTTATGCCTTACCCAAAGGCCGCTAATGCGGACTGTTGTCCCGATATAGCCCGTCGCACCGGTGACGAGGACGTTCATGGGCCCGCCTCACAGAAACGTGGGGCGAGCCCGGCAGACCGGCCGGACTCGCCCCGAGGATTCTTGCACGCGTGAGGAACGACTTACTTGCCGGCCGGGAGCAGCACCGTGTCGATGACGTGAATGACGCCGTTCGACGCCTTGATGTCCGTCGCGGTGACCTTGGCCCCGTTGACCATGACCACGCCGCCCATCGTGCTGATCTTCACCATGGAACCGTTGACCGTCTTCGCGTCGTTCAGGGTGACAACCTGCGAAGCCATCACCTCGCCTGACACGACGTGGTAGGTGAGAATCGCCGCGAGCTTCGCCTTGTTCTCGGGCTTGAGCAGGCTCTCGAGCGTGCCCGCCGGCAGCTTCGCGAATGCGTCGTCGGTCGGCGCGAACACCGTGAAGGGCCCCTTGCCCTTGAGCGTGGCGACCAGGCCCGCCGCCGTCAGCGCCGTCGCGAGTGTCTTGAAGGACCCCGCGGCGACAGCCGTGTCCACAATGTCCTTGCCCTGCGCGCGTGCGACCGGCGTGGTCGCCACGAGCATCATCGCCGCCACGGCGGCCGTCATCAGTCGGGTTGTCGTCTTCGTGATCTTCATGTGTCGTCTCCTGTGTGAAATACGGTGTGCCAGTGAATCTCGGTTGTTGTCGTCTTCTATTATGAGTAAAATACGTTTGAGTATGAAGAAATACTCGACTTCGGCGCAGGTCGGTTGAATGACGAGAACAACACGGCCGGTTTGTGCACCCTGGTGAAAACGAGGTGAGACGTGCTGACGAACACGCTGACGGAGGGGCTGGCCCGCTACCAGATCGGCCCCAAGGTGCGGGTGCTCCGGCTGAAGAAGAAGATGGGCCTGGTCGAACTCGGCAAGCATTCCGGCCTGTCGGCGGCGTTGCTGTCGAAGATCGAGCGCGGCCGCCTCTTTCCCACGCTGCCGACGCTGCTCCGCATCGCGCTGGTCTTCAGCGTGGGGCTCGAGTATTTCTTCGCGGATGCCCGCGAGCGGCCCGTGCGCGTCGTCGTGCGAAAAGCCGACCGGCAGCGGTTTCCGGATCGGCCGGGC
>JANOGJ010000484.1:0-6123 GCA_031405995.1 Acidobacteriota bacterium | reverse complement strand
GCCTTGCGTCCGGCCTGCGCAACGATCTCCGCTTCCTGCGCGTGGTACTTCGCGTTCAGGACGACGTGCTTGATGCCGCGCTTCTTCAGCAGCGACGACAGCCGCTCGGATTTTTCGATCGACACCGTGCCCACAAGCGTCGGCCGGCCGCTGGCCTGCTGCTCAACGATATCGTTGATGATGGCGTCGTGTTTCTCCCGCACGGTGCGGTAGACGCTGTCCGGTTCCTCGCGCCGCGCCAGCGGCCGGTTGGGCGGCGCGACGATGACATCGAGCTTGTAAATCTTGTTGAACTCCTCGGCCTCGGTGTCCGCTGTGCCGGTCATGCCGGAGAGCTTGTTGTACTTGCGGAAGTAGTTCTGGAAGGTGATCGTCGCGAGCGTCTGATTCTCGCGCTCGATCTTGACCTTCTCCTTGGCCTCGACGGCCTGGTGCAGTCCGTCGCTCCATCGGCGCCCCGGCATCAACCGTCCGGTGAACTCGTCGACGATGACGACCTGGCCGTCTTTCACCATGTAGTCGACGTCGAGCTTGAAGAGAGAATGCGCGCGCAGCCCCTGGTTAATGTGGTGCTGGAGCGGCATGTTCACCGGATCGTAGATGCCCCCGGAACCAGGGACGAGGCGGTGGGCCAGCATCTTCTCGGCCTTGCCCATGCCGCTCTCGGTGAGCTGCACCGTCTTGTGCTTCTCGTCGACGAGAAAGTCGCCTGTTGTCTCGAGCCGCTCGCGATCTTCCGCCTTGACGTTACCCTGCGTCACCTCGCCGGGCGTGAGCTTCGGGATGACGCGATCGACCTCGTAGTAGAGGTCGGTGGACTCTTCCGCGGGCCCGGAAATAATGAGTGGCGTCCGCGCTTCGTCGATCAGGATGCTGTCGACTTCGTCCACGATCGCGAAGCGGTGCCCGCGCTGGACGAACTGCGCGAGGTCGAACTTCATGTTGTCGCGGAGGTAGTCGAACCCGAACTCGTTGTTGGTCCCGTAGGTGATATCGCTGCCGTAAGCGACCTGCCGTTCGGCGTCGTTGAGATCGTGCTGGATGACGCCGACCGACATCCCCAGGAACCGGTAGATCCGGCCCATCCACTCCGAATCGCGGCGGGCAAGGTAGTCGTTGACGGTGACGACGTGCACGCCCTTGCCTTCGAGCGCGTTCAGGAAGGCAGGGAGCGTGGCGACGAGCGTCTTGCCCTCGCCGGTCTTCATCTCGGCGATCTTCCCGTGGTGCAGGACCATCCCGCCGATGAGCTGGACGTCGAAGTGCCGCATGTTGAGCACGCGACGGCCGGCTTCGCGGACGACGGCAAAGGACTCGGGCAGAAGGTCGTCGAGCGATTCGCCCTTGGCGTGTCGCTCGCGCAATTCGGCCGTGCGGGTTCGGATGGCGGCGTCGGAGAGCTCCCGGACGCCGGGCTCGAGCTCCGTGATCCGGCCGACGAGGGGGTGGAGCCGCTTCAGCTCCCGGTCGTTCCCGGTGCCGATGACTTTGGCGAGGAGCTTGTTGATCATGCGCTACGGTGCCCGGCACCGAGGGTACGGTCGGGTCCCAGGCGCCAGGTAGATTCCAACGATTCTAGCAGAGCCGGAGGGACTTCAGCGGCCGGCGAGCAGCCGCACGGGATTCATCGTCTGGCCGTTGATCAGAATCTCGTAGTGGAGGTGCGGGGCGGTGGCCCGGCCGGTCGCGCCGACGTAGCCGATGACGTCGTTGCGCTTCACCTTCTGGCCAACCCGAACGGCGAAACCCGAGAGGTGGCCAAACCGCGTCCCGATGCCGAAGCCGTGGTTCAGCAGGACGGCGTTGCCGTAGTTGCCCGCATAGCCCACCGACTCAACGGTGGCGTCCGCAGTCGCGCGGACGGGCTTGCCGCGCTCCGCCGAGATGTCGAGCCCGGAATGGAAGTCAGGAAGACCCGTGAAGGGGTCCTTGCGGGGGCCGTAGGCCGACGACAACCACCCGGCGACGGGCCAGGTGCTCGGGGTGGCGCGGGCCAGGACTTGCTGGCTCTCAATCTGGGTGCGCACCGACGACAACCGGGTCTCGATCGAACCCAGCAGATCGCGGAGGATACCGAACGTGGTCTCCGGGGTCGCGGTGGGACGGCGCGCGGGCGGCGTATTCAACGTCGACGGGCCGCCAGCCGCGCGTGCCTTCACATTGTTCGGCAGGTTCGCCATCGCCGCCCGGGTGGCGGCGTCAAGCGTGCCCTGCTCGCCGAGTTGGGTGAGCGCCGTCTGGAGCGAGGTGATTTGCGACGTGAGTTCGCCGGTGGCCTCGCGGTAGCTGTCGTTCTCAAGTCTCAGGGTCTCGTTCGCCGATTGCAGCAGCTCGACCTCTTCGACGCTGGCGCCCCGCGTGCCGAACGCCAGGAGGACGGGCAGAGCAAAGGCACACACCACTCCAAAGGTGAGGAGCCGTCGCGAAAAAGTTACGCGCCGGATCGCGCCAGTTTTGCGGCTGGCGATCAGAATTGTGTACCGGGGCGATTTCATCGAGCTTGTACCTGTCCTTACCCGGACACCCTGTCCGGTCAAGAAAATGGCGCGAATCCAACGAAACTTACCACACCGGCGCGCCGGGACGCCATCGGCGTTTACAGATTTGCAGCCAACGACACCCCAACTGCCTGTCTGAACTGCAAAGCCTCTGCCACGTGCCGGCCCCCGACCGAAACAGACCCCTCGAGGTCGGCAATGGTCCGGGCCACCCGGAGCACCCGCGAGACCCCGCGGACGCTGAGACCCAGACGGGAGGCGCCCCGGGCCAGCACGCCGTCTGCCTTGCCGTCGGTGCTGGCGCACGCGCGGCGGAGTCGCCGACCCTCCAGCAGGGCATTCGGCCCGCCTTGACGGGCCACCTGACGCCGGCGCGCGGCGATCACGCGGACCTGAACCGTGGCCGAGGACTCCGCGTCCGGTTGGTCGGCGATGTCGCGCCACGGCGCCGCGGGCAACTCCACGGTGAGATCAATCCGATCGTGGAGCGGCCCGGACAGTCGCTGCCGGTAGCGCGCGATGGCACCCGGCGAACACCGGCAAATACGGTCGCTCCCCGCAAAACCGCACGGGCACGGGTTCATCGCCGCGATCAGCATCACGCGCGCCGGAAAGACGACCGACCGCGCCGCGCGGGCAATGTGCACGACGCCCTGCTCGAGCGGCTGCCGGAGCGTCTCGAGCACGCGGCGGCTGAACTCCGGCAGTTCGTCGAGGAAGAGCACGCCGGCGTGGGCGAGGCTGAGTTCGCCGGGCCTCGGCATGCTGCCGCCTCCAACCAGCGCGACATCGGAGCACGTGTGGTGCGGAGCGCGGAAGGGCCTCGCGCGCAGCAGGCCGGCGCCGGGCGGCAAAGTCCCCGCCACCGAGTGAATCGTTGTCGCCGCGAGCGCCTCGTCGGGTTCGAGGGGTGGGAGGAGTCCCGGCAGACGTCGAGCCAGCATCGTCTTGCCGGCCCCTGGCGGACCGCTGAAGAGCAGGTGATGCGCGCCGGCGGCGGCAATCTCCAGGGCCCGCCGACCCATCGCCTGGCCCCGCACGTCGGCGAGGTCTTCGTCGGAGGAGGGCGGCTCATCTTCCCGCCGGGCCACGGCAGGGGCGGGTGACGGGTCGGGCGCGCATAACACTCGCGCCGCATCGGTCAGCGATCGGACGGGAAACAGCCGGAGACCGCTGACGATGCCGGCTTCCTGGAGGTTGGCCGAGGGGAACACGAGCGCCGCGTCGTCCTGCCGCGCGGCCACGGCGATCGGCAGCAGGCCGCGCATCGCGGGCACGCCGCCGTCCAGTGAGACGCCGCCCACAATCGTGTAGCGCAGGTCGGCGCGTTCCGGCCGGTGCGGCAGGACGCCCGACGCCGCGAGAATGCCGAGGGCGATCGGGAGGTCGAACGCCGCGCCAACCTTGCGCACGTCCGCGGGCGCGAGGCTGACCGTCACCCGCCCTCCGGGAAATGGGAAACCGGAGTTGCGGATCGCCGTCCGCACGCGGTCCCGGCTTTCACGAACCGTCGCATCCGGCAGGCCGACCATCGTCACACCGGGAAGGCCCGACGAGACATCCACCTCCACGGAGACCCGCACCGCCTCGACGCCGAAAACCGCCGCCGCCGACAAGCGTGCGAGCACGGCACCGACGTGAGCAAATTGGCGGCCACTCGCGGCGGGCCTGCCGATCGCGATCGCCCTGAGGGAGATGGCTAAATCTGCAGAGCGGGTGGTTCGCAGGCCTTGCAGGAATTAGGTACGGGACTACTGCAACCGGCGGACCATGAGCCGGTCGCCGGTCTTGATGCGGTCGGACGCGAGCTGGTTCAGTCGCTTGATGTCGTCCACGGTGGTGTCGAACTGCCGGGCGATGCTGTAGAGCGTGTCGCCCTGCCGGACACGATACGCGCTGGTGACGGAGGCCGCCGGCGCGGCCGCGGGTCTCGCCGCGGACGCGGTGGAGAGGGCGACGGCGGGCCTCAGCGGGATCATCAGGGGCTGGTTGCGGGTGACCCGCGACGTCCGGAGGTCGTTGGCGTCACGCAACTGCTTGGTGGTAAACCCGTACTTCCTGGCGATCGCATTCAGCGTCTCGCCCGACTTGACCGTGTGAAACCGGAACTTGATGAAGTCGGTGTGGGCCGCCAGCTTCGCTTGAATAGTCGGGGCCGTGCCCACCGGGACCTTCAAGTCGTGATGGCTCGTCGGCGTCATGCTGCGACGCAACTCCGGATTGAGCGCCCGCAGTTCGTCCACCGAGACTTCCGCCCATTCGGCGACGGTCGCGAGCGGAAGCGCGTCCGGAATCCCAACCGTCTCGTACACGAGCGGAGCCGCCGCGCCGATCTTGAACCCGTAGAGCTCGGGGTTCCGCGCGATCACGATGGCGGCGAGCACCATGGGGACGTACTCGCGCGTTTCGCGCGGCAGATACCTCGATGTGCTCGCGATTGCCCAGAAGTCGGTCTTCTTGGACCGCCGGACGGCCCCTTGCAGGCGCCCAGGGCCTGCGTTGTAGCTGGCCAGGGCGAAGTGCCAATCGCCGTCGAACGTCCGGTTGAGGGTCTTCAGGTACCGCGCCGCGGCGACCGTCGCTTTCTCCGGATCGCCTCGCTCGTCGACGAACCAGGTCTGGTCGAGGTCGTGCTCGCGCGCTGTGCCCAGCATGAACTGCCACATGCCGCGCGCGCTCGCACGTGACAGGGCGTTGGTCTTGAATGCGCTCTCCACGAGGGGCACGAAGGCCAGGTCGAGCGGGACGCCCTCGGCCTTGAATACGCGGGTGATCATCGGCAAATACTGCTGGCCGCGGTCGAGGCCCTGCTGCATGAACTCGCGGAGCCGGCCCTGGAACAGCTCGATGTAGGACAGGACCTTGGCGTTAATGGGAATCGGCACGTCGTGCGGCGTCCGCGCCAGGTCGGCGGCCACGGTCTCAGCGGTCGTCGCGGCCGGCACCGGCCGTTCGAAGGCGGTTTCCACCAGCAACTCGTCGATGGCGGCGGGCTCGGACCGCGCTTCCGTGAAGGCCTCGCTGCCTTTCGGCGCCAGCAGTTCGAGCGCGCTGACGCGTTCGAGCAGGGAGTGGAACTCGGCGGCCAGGCGCGCCTCGCCGCGCGCGCCCTCGGGCAGCGCCGTGAGGATCCTGACGGCCGCGTCAAAGTGCTCGCGCGCCGGGCCGAAGCGGCCGCGCTCCCATGCCGCACGGCCTTCGTCAAAGGCGCGCTCCACTGAGGCGATGATGCCGGCCACCCGGTCCGCGACCATGGGCACTTCGGGCCCCAGGGGTCCGATGAACGGCCGAACGGCAAGAGATTCGGGCTGGGGCGGCGGGGCAGCCGCGATCGCCGGCGGGGGCACACGAGCGGCGCATCCGATCGCCACGCTCGCTGCCGCCACGATGATCGATCGTCTCGTCAACTGCATGTCGGGTCTTGAACCATCTTCAATGCAAACGGGGTGCCGCAGTCAGGCACCCTCATGACCGCGGCCAGCCAGCCGCCACGAACACTCCATGGGCTATGGCCATGTCCCGCGCCGCCGGAGTCACGATAGTTCGGTCGCCGATCACGATCTTGCGCCCCATCCGGATCGCCTGCTTGACGTCGTCTTCACACACGAATTCGACGACGGAGCCG
>JANOGJ010000461.1:0-1935 GCA_031405995.1 Acidobacteriota bacterium | reverse complement strand
CCAGGGGTTCGACGCGTACCAGCTGCGCGGCGGGCTAGGCCCGGACGAGCGCGAAGCCGAGGTGCCGCGCGACTTTGAGCGTGCCCGCGGCGCCCTGGAAGTGCCCCCTCACAGTGTTCCCGTCGATCTTGTGGCCCTGTTCGGTGGCCAACCGCTCGATCTCGCCGACCGGTGGCGGCGGCGGACTGAAAAGGGACCAGTGCGGCGGGTTGAAAAGGGACCACCCTGTTCTCGTCGGGGAGGGGACGCCGCAGGGAGCCCCGAAGGGGCGACCGGAGGCGGCCCCTCCCCGACGGGCGACGCTCAGGCGGGGGCCACCTCCCTGCGTCCCTTGCGGGTCGCGGCGCGCCGGGCGTCCTTCAGCCGGTAGCTTTCGCCGTCGGTCTTGAGGACCGCGGCGTGATGCACGACGCGGTCGATCACGGCGGCCGCCGCCGTCGCGTCGTGGAAGACCTCGCCCCAGCGGCCGAAGGGCAGGTTCGTGGTGACGATGAGACTGCGGCGTTCGTAGACGCGGGCGATGAAGTTGAAGAGCAGGTCGCCGCCCTGCTTGTCGAAGGGCACGTAGCCGAGTTCATCGAGGACGACCACGTCGAAGCGCGCGAAGTGCTCGATCTTCCTGCTGAGTCGGCCCTCGGCCTTGGCCTCGACGAGTGCTGTCGTCAGCTCGGCGGCCGTGACGTACCGGACGCGGTGCTCGCGCTGGCAGCACGCGATCCCCAGAGCGATCGCGAGGTGCGTCTTGCCGGTCCCGACGCCGCCGACGAAGACGGCGTTCGAGCGGGCCGTGACGAAGCCCGCCTGGAAGAGCTCGAGGACCGCATCCTTGTCGAGCGCTGGCTGTTCCTCGAAGCGGAAGGTGTCGAGGGTCTTCAGGACCGGGAAGCGCGCGTCCATCATCCGCCGTGCGATCCGGCGCTCGCGGCGCTGGACCACCTCGAGATGCAGGAGATCCGCGAGGTACTCGGGATGCGGCTGGCGCTTCCTGACCGCCTCCGCGGCGAGCCGCTCCCAGTGCTGCGTGACGGCGGGCAGGCCGATCGCCTTCATGTCCGAGGCGAGGTTCGGCGGCTCGAGGACTGTGGGCGTCGTCATCACGCCACCTCCCCGAGCACGTCGTACGCGCCGAGCATCGGCAGGGCGACAGTCAGATCGCGCAGCTCGCACCTCGCGATCTCGACGGGCACGACGCCCGCCGCGGGAGCGCCGTCCTTCCTCAGGATCTCCTTCACCGTCGCAAGGCGCGGCGAGCCGCGCGTGATCGCCTCCGCGACCGCCCGGCCGAGCACGGAGAGATCGCACTCCCGCGAGAGCAGGAGCACCTCGGCCCACTCCTGGTCGGGCTTGCGGACGCGCACGGCGAGCGCAGCGCGCAGCTCGTGGAAGACGGGCGGGAGATCCCACTGAAGGATCGCCGTCGCCTCGCCGACCGCGCGGTGCTTCCTGACGAGCAGCGGCAGGACGTGGAGCGCGTCGAGCACGCTCTGCCCGCGGTGCAGCGCACGCACGTGCTCGGCGACGACGGCGCCCTCGACGATGATCACGACCTTCGCCGCGAAGAGCTTCACCAGGGCCGCTCGCCACGCATGCTCGATCGGCACCGAGTACGCCGCGTGGTCCACGCGCACGTGGCCGTACTTGTCGGCGACGACCGGCATCACACGGCAGGGCTCGGGCAGGTGCAAGGGCAATGGCCGCAGGTGCTCGCGCTCCTCGGCGAGCGCCTGCCGGACCGTGCGTCCGTCCGCGAGGCGCCGCCGGTCCTGATCCGCGTCGAGAGTCCGCATGATCTCTGCCGAGAGCGCCTCGAAGCTCGCCACGACCGGCATCGGCCGAAAGCCGTTGTTGCGCACGTAGTTGACGCCGCCCTCGACCGAGCCCTTCTCGTTGCCCTTGGCCGGCGCGCAGAAGTCGATCGCGAGCGACAAGGCGCCG